>CABQOJ010000046.1 GCA_902465775.1 uncultured Porphyromonas sp.
GTAAATATGTGATTAGACTGCGGCACCTCGGCCAGTACGGGATAGGTGGCAAATAGTATCGGTGCGGCGCCACGTAGACCGACCCAAGAGGTGAAGAGACGAGCTTTGAAGGATAGGTTGCGGAATGGCAGTAGCGTCACGAAACAAGCTAGCGGACGGGCTACAAACATCATCAGCACAGCGATGAGTAACGTTGGAATCAACACGGGGAGCATGTCGCTCGGATTGACCAAGAGTCCTAGCATGATGAAGAGTATAATCTGTACGAGCCAGGTGATACCATCGAAGAAGCCATACACAGACTTACGGGCTGTGATCTTGCTATTCCCGAGATAGATACCAGCGATGTAGACTGCGAGGTAACCGTTACCCCCGATGTACCATGTGCTCACGTAGGTGATCATGACAAAGCAGAGCAGGGCGATAGGGTAGAGGACTTCGTTCTGAATGTTCAGGTTATTGAGCATCTTGACACATAGCCACCCAAAGAAGAAGCCTCCTATGACTCCAAATAAAAACTGTAGTACGAGGCTTCCCGCCACTCCCCATAGGGAGGTTTCGCCTGCCATGACGAAGCCAATCAGAGCTACAGTAATCATGTAAGCCATCGGGTCGTTACTACCACTCTCTAGCTCTAGAAGAGGTTTTAGATTCTCCTTGAGATGCACACGCTGCGAACGTAGGATCGCAAAGACCGAGGCGGAGTCGGTACTGGACATCGTCGCAGCCAGCAGGATGGCGATAGGCAGCGAAAAGGTGAGCGAAGCAAAGAGATAGTGCGTCACTCCAAAGATAAGCAACCCCGTAAAGAGTGTCGTAAGCAATACTCCGATAGTACTCAACGCAATACCTTCTCCTATTACAGGGCGTATCTGCGAGAGCTTGGTCCCCATACCACCCGAAAAGAGGATGATCGATAGAGCCACGATCCCAATGGACTGCACCCCCCTCATATTGCTAAACTGGATGCCGATGCCATCCACTCCAAAGAGCATACCTGTCAGCAGGAAGAGGAGCAGGGCGGGGACGCCAAAGCGCGCACCTACCTTACCCAGTAGGATAGCAACAAAGATTACAACGGATCCTATGATTAGAAAGGTCTCAGTAGATAAAATCATAAGGTGATTGCTAATGAATATGGTGATCTAACGAAAGCTCCCAGAGGACTGTGACAACTATCTCAGATCTCATAGAGAAGGGAAACAATACGTTCGCAAATATACGAAAGAAATCAATTCTCTCGGTCCAGAAAGGCGTAGCGTAGATGCAACTCCTCCAATCTCGGTCTACTATCTTCGCCTTAAGGGGCCAGAAGCTTATCTATACTAAAGAAACGACCACGAGGGAGTCTAGATACCCCTTCGTGGTCGTCGTATTAGTCTTTTGCACCTCCTAATATGAGGTGTAGGAGAGGTTACAGATCGGCTGTATTATTGCGATCTACTAGTGGTATGAGGGTTAGCGTAGAGGAGATTGACTGCTTGGACATATACTCCTCAGGATGATCCACCGTCTGCATCAAGACGGGAAGTCCAAAGTCTGAGATACTCTTGATCTCAATACGATAGTCGTTGTTTCGAACAATGCCGTAGTGCCCATAGCCCTCTTGATCTGGAGCGTGCTGGATGGGCAGGTAGTAATAGTTGTAGCTCCGCAGGTAATAGCGCAAGCCCTTGAAGTCTATTGGATAGAGCTCACCTTGATACGCAGCAACTGGTACGAACATCTTGTCTCCATATGCCGCTACAAACTCCTCGCACACTGTCTGTAAGTCTTGGGGATAACCTGCTGGTATGGTTACGATAGGCTTCGGATTACTCGTAGACTTATTGCGCTCGTGGATTTTTGTCAGATAAGCGGTAAAGTCTCGGCCACGATAGTAGCGTCCCTTAAAGCTAACCCATCCCTCGTCTGGTGTAAAGTCACTAAGCGCATTTAAGCTCGTAGGATAAATCTTGTAGCCCACGAGTACGGATGGGAGGAAGTAATACGTAAAGTGGTCGGGATCAATAGTCGTCTCCGAGATGTAGTACGTTTTCTCTGTTAGAGCACACTCATCTACTGTTTTGGGAATTAGTTTAAGGGACTCTAGATTGCAAATCGTTTTGGTCTCGTTGATGTATCTGTAAGTCTTAAGAAGTGTCCTGTAGTTACTTTGATTACTGCGGGCAATTTCTTTATAACCAGGAGAGTAAGCATATCGATTAGCAAAGTTGGACCCATCTCCAGGCTGCTCCATGATATTACCAGAGACTCCGACGAGCGGTGCTAGATCACGCATCAAGAAAACCTGTAGAGCTCGACTTCCGACCTTAAAGACGCCACCATTGGTCAGATCAATTGACATATACTGAGGCACTTTAGGCTCACCAAACATTCTTAAGCGAGCGATCGTCCGTGTGAGTGGCACTTGTACTGGTGATGCTCCTTCGTCAAAGGCACTCTTCTCAATCTTTATGGGACCTTGGTCATTACTCCATACGACAGAAGTAACCTTTTTCTCAGACACACTGTATAGTTCTATAAGTCTATAAGTTGACTCATAGAGCTTACTCCAAGATACGCCCTGCCCAAAGGCATTTTGAATCGAAGGCGTAGCATTGAGTACTGCGACTAGGTAGTAGGAAGAAACGGGCAGAGACATCGATAGAGGAGCACTGGTCGCTAGTTCTGATTTACCGAAGGTAAGGTGAGCCACCATAGTGCGCTCTGCAGGCTCAGACTCACTGGAGAAAAAGTAGAGATCTAGGGTCTCTACAGCAGATAGGGGATCATCACCACCAGCTCTCAGATTCGCTCCTAGGCAGTTCAGCTGTATGCTTAAGTTGCCTTCCGTAGCTATCTGCTCGGGAGCTTTAGGCGATTTACGACACGCTCCCAGTAGCAGTACACTCATGCACAGTACTAGTGAGACGAGTTTAGGTGTTGCAAGGCTCTTCTGCCTTTGTGAGCCAGTGCCCGCTTGCTGCGGGACGCTTCTTGATCTGTTTAGTTTCATAGAAGTTATATATGAGAGAGTTATTTCTTCACTTTTGGTGCGAAGTTAAGCAAAAAGAGGGGAATCCCCCCAAACTTAATCCCAATTCTCATAATCAGCTTATCTAACTAAACATAAAACTCATTCTGAATCTTACGAGGATTTAGTAAAGCTGTCCGATGAATCAGTCTAATACTTACGAAAATAGTTAGTCTTCTAGGAATTGCGCATGAGAATAAGCAAGGGAAATGTGACTTGAGCATCACTATGCAGCGCTACAGCCCGACGCTAGTTACTCAGATATTCGAGATGATTCGGATCTCTCCCGAGGAATTTCTCAATAGCTAGCTGGAAAATGGAAATTATCTACTGAGGCGAGAAATGAAACTTCGGAGGAATGAAATGAAACTTCGGAAATATGCAATCTCAAGTCCGAAGAATTTTCCGACGCCTCACTGGATAATCCAAGATTTCCACCGAGGAATTTGCGATTTCCTTCATAGAGGCGCAGATGAACTCACCCTATATAGTGGTTCAGTCCCTGATCTAAAAATCAAAGCCTCTTTGCTAGACCCCAATCCTTCTTACTAGTTTATCATCTTGACCAGTTACTAGGCGTAAGCATTGACAAGGCAAATACAGAAGCCTAAAGAAGAAACAAGACAATCACAATTAAACAGCGCCAAGCATCACAAATAAAATTCTCTCCGGCGCAATACATTTCAATCTCATCACAACTGTATCATCGCATGCTTAATATCACTATATTCCTCTAACTTATCACGGTTGCACAATGGAAGATTTAGTTGTAATATCCGGCGTTTCACGATATTATAAGCATCTGAAAATCATATTCTATGTACTAGTTATGAGCTAGTTATGTTTAATTCGGCAAGCAATACCCTACTAATATCTGATTATATATTGATAGCTGGCAGCTCTCCCCTACTCTACCCTGCTAAAAAGCAGATGTAACTATCTATTGGCCAGTTTATAGGTTCCGATATGTGTAGAGGAGATGTAAGTGGAAAACCATGCACTATCTGATGAATCAGCCACAAAAGACGTATCTCTATCACAGAATCGCTTGTCATCTCAATTGTATTTACTACATTTGTATGACAATACATTTCAGACAACTGCAGTGCTGGTCGTTACAAATGGATATGTGATAAAGAGAGAGACTATGTTGATCGAATCAGAGGGAATTATAGAGCGTGTACGCTACATGATGGAGTCTATGGAGCTAAACGCGACAGCTTTTGCGACAGAGGCGGGGATCACGCCGTCTGTCATCAGCCATATGCTCAACGGGCGCAATCGTCCCACCATAGAGACGCTGAATAATATCATCGCTGCCTATCCATCGTGGAGCTATGAGTGGCTACTCTTTGGCAAGGGAGCTCCTAAGCGCGAAGAGGAGAAGAGCGTCACGACCTCTTTAGAGGGCACGCTCTTTGGTAGTTATGAGGGTGGTGGCGCTTCATCTCTTCAGCCAGCACAGCCTGTGCAGCGAGAGCTCACGTCTGAGCATACTTCACAGAGTCAGGGAGCGCCCTTTCCATTTACCAGAGAGGAGGTTGAGCAGATACGTCAGATGCTTCACCAGCCAGACGCTCCAGAACGTGAAGTTCACGAGATACGCATCTTTTATAGTGACGGGAGCTACGAGATATTCGTTCCTCAGAGCAATAGGAAGTAAAAGTTGCCTCGTACAGTCAAAAGTAAAAGCTGCCTCGTACAGTCAAAAGTAAAGGCTGCCTACTTAATCAAAAGCAGACAGCCTAAACGGTTGTTTCTAAAAAGGAAGCACAACATTCCTTTCATCTAAAAGAAGCGCTGCCCGCACCCTTTAGCGAAATACTTTGTCGTAGTGGAAGGTGAGCGTCAGAGAGAGCATATGGCTCAGACGGCTCGGCGTAGCGGTACGACGGTTCCACCAGAGGGCACCCTCCAGGCGCAAGTCCCCGAAGCCCGAGAGAGGCACGTCTAGTGCTGGATAAACGCCCAGTCGCCATTGGTCGCCTGCTGTACGAGCTGACGAAAGGAGCGGTCCCCCGTATGGCGCATAGTAGCTGTGTCCGTAGGTAGCATCAGCCGCTAAGCGAAGGAACTTATGTCGCCAAGCCAAGCGACCATAGAGGCCATATCCAAGAGGTGGCTCAGGCTTGCCATCACGTAGCGAGGAGCCCAAGAAGTGCAACGCGCCTTCGACCGTCCCCTGCGTACCATATTTATATTGTGTAGTTAGCCCCGCAGCTCCTGCCAGATAAGTGTGTAGCGTGTCTGGTGGCGTCATCTGCTGTATCTCGCCTGCCCGATGATGAGCCGTAGCCTGACCAGTGAACTGAACGCACCAAGGCTCCTTGTCGTAAAGCCTGTAAGCAGTCGCCAGTAGTGCCGCAAAAGCCTCCTGATGAGTCTCGCCAGGGAAGATAAACCCTTGCCAATCAATAAGCGCCTCTAGGTCAAAGCGTGGATAGCTTAGCTGGATCATCGCCCCCTGCGCAGGGTCCCGTGTGAAACTGTACTCAGGGTCGTAGAGCGGAGAGACGAGCGAGAGCGACCCGCCTTGATCGACGGTAGACGAGGCGACACCTCGTAGCGCTAGCGTCTTAGCCCCGAGGAGCGTCCCCATCGAGACGTTGATATGGTCGTTCGGTCTGTATTGTAAGGAGAGGATAGGACGCAGATGCACGCCACTTCCCTGCTCCTCAGGCTTGGCTCCCCAGTGTGGCAAGTGGTCGTACCAGCCACCTCGTGGATAGCGCTGTGCACCTAGTAAAGTAAGGCTGTAAACGCCACCGACGAGACGCACCTTGCGATGCTCCAGCGCCACAGTGGGGCTCAGCTGCCACCCAGGGAGTGTATAGCCGAGCTGATAGTCTGAGTGGTACTCATTATTGCGAAAGAAGGTCACTGCGTCTACCCCTACGCGCAGATGCACCGAGTCCACGCCCAGCTCCGCAACATTGCTAGCGCAGAGTACGGAGATCGGGGCTAGCAGTAGTAGGATCGCCCCCAGTAGCTGTCTCGCCTTCATCACGATTGACGGACGAAGTGGTAGAGCAACGCGCTCGCTCTCATCGGTGTAAAGAGAGAGCGTACGTGGTAAGAGAAGCCCACGCCAAAAGCTTTGAGCCAAGTGACCCAGTTCGTGCGTCCACCCTGCTTGTAGCTTTCGCTCAGCAGTGCAATGTAGTAGACATCTAGCCGCTGCGGGCGAATCTTCTTTAGAGAAAAGTGGTGCGCCTCAACCGTTTGTCGCATTGAGTGTGGCGTAAAGTGCCACAGATGACGCGGCACATCGTAGGCGGCCCATAGCTCTCGGTAATAGCTAGCGTCAAAGCTCTGCGCATTAGGCACAGCGATGCAAAGGGTTCCCCCAGGCTTGAGAAGTTTATCGTAAATCTCCAGCTGATCGGCCAAATCTGGCAAATGCTCCAAACTATGCCACAGACAGACTAAGTCTAGCTGACCAGATAGATCGGTGTGCGCCACCAGCTCTTGTGTCGTAGCGAAGAGTTGTTCGCTGGGAATCTTCTGAGCGCACAGCTCTCGTACCGCTTTGCTCTGCTCCACGACATAAGCCTTGCACCCTCGCTCCTGCATAGCATTGGCAAAAGCTCCGACACCTGCCCCGACCTCTAGCATCATCTGCGGAGCTGTCGCACAGAGCTTGCGAGCGGTCCGTACACGCCGTCCTATGCGGTAGCGCTTCACCGCACGATAGATGCGAGCCATACCGCCCCGCCCCTCAGTCTGATGGCTCAGATAGTCTGAGCTGTCGTAGTAGTGTCCTAGCTCCTCTGCGGGAGGTGGCGTCAAGGTCTGTAGCAGTCCGCATTGGTTGCAGCGCCCTATCGCATACCGCTCATGCGAGACCAGATGATCCTCACACTCCCACAGCTCGGTGTAGCTACCGTTGTGACAGTGTGGGCAAGTTTGCTTAGAGAGACTACATGCGATCATAGCGAAGTCAGGACTATTGATTGACACCCTTCTTTGCTTCCTGCCATAGCGTCTCCATCTCCTCTAGCGAGAGGTCTGTGATGCTTTTGCCATGTTCCTTAGAGGTCCGCTCAATGTACTCAAAGCGTTCGATAAACTTACGATTCGTCCGCTCCAGTGCATTATCTGGGTTAACCCCATAGAGACGAGCCGCATTGACAATGCTAAAGAGCAAGTCCCCTACCTCAGCTTCTAGATCATCGGCACTCCCCGCAGTCATCTCCTGCTCGACCTCTTGAAGCTCTTCTCTCACCTTCGCCCAGACCTCCTCACGCTCCTGCCAGTCGAAGCCGACGGCACGCGCCTTGTCCTGTATGCGGTACGCCTTGATCAGTGCTGGCAAAGCCGACGGTACGCCCGAGAGGACCGACTTATTGCCGTCCTTCTCCTTTTGCTTCACCTGCTCCCATAGCTGCACCACCTGGCCCGCATCCTCGACCTGCTCAGTCGCATAGATATGCGGGTGGCGAAAGATGAGCTTGTTACACAGCTTGTTGCACACATCCACAATGTCAAAGTTCCCCTGCTCATCTCCTATGCGCGCATAGAAGAGGACATGCAGGAGCACATCGCCCAGCTCCTTGCACACCGCATTCGTATCACCTTGCTGTAGCGCATCGCTGAGCTCGTAGACCTCCTCAATTGTGTTAGCCCGTAGCGACTCATTCGTCTGCTTGCGATCCCAGGGGCAGTGGGTACGCAGATTGTCGAGGACATCCAGTAGACGGGAGAAAGCCTCCAGCCGTTCATCTTTGCTGTGTATCATAGCTTGTCAGTTATTACAGTGCAAAGGTACCACTTTGAGGTCAAAGCACCTCGCAACCAGCCGTGCGACGAATCAATCCTCCAGCTTTCCAAAAACTTTCCACCGTTGGAACTAAAGAATTCCAAGAGGGGAACTACTTTTGGAACTCGTATGTGCTAAGGAATCAGTACGATACGAAGAGCACCAACAAGTACTCCGCCTTGGCGATGCACGGATTTCGCAAATCTAAGATGAGCGTCGGCGTGGAGGATATGTGGGCTGATTTGCGTAGCTTTGTGCAGGAAGTTTGAATTTTGAATTGAGACGATATGAAGAATAGACTCTGCGACTTGCTAGGCATTCGCTATCCGATCATCGCGGGCGGTATGGTCTGGTGTAGCGGTTGGCGACTGGCCTCGGCTGTGAGCAATGCGGGGGGACTGGGCCTCCTGGGGGCTGGCTCGATGTACCCTGAGGTGCTACGCGAACATATAGCCCGCTGCCGTGAGGCTACGGATCGACCTTTTGGGGTTAATGTGCCACTGCTCTACCCTGAGATTGATACGTTGATCCAGATCATTATCGAGGAGCAGGTGCCTATCGTAGTTACCTCGGCGGGTAGTCCCAAGCGCTTTACCTCTCTCCTCCATGAGCACGGTATCAAGGTGATGCACGTGGTCAGCAGTACGAAGTTTGCGGTCAAGTGCCAAGAGG
>CABQOJ010000047.1 GCA_902465775.1 uncultured Porphyromonas sp.
TCCTAGAGGTGGTCAGACGGCACGCCGACTGGGTCAAGCAGCAGGGAGACCCTGAAACTTAGTGCGCCTGCCTCCGCTTTAATCAGCAATCTTCACTTTTTCAAAAACAGCGTTAGTTAAAACAAGAGACTGCTACTCCTAGGAGCGGCAGTCTCTTCTTCTTATTACTGGCGAAAGGCTGAGAGCCTTTGCCGCTGTATGGTTGCTAACTAGAGCGTGTCGACTTTTGCAACAGTCTCAACTAGAGCGTGTCGATCAGGTCGCTGAGCGTCTTCTTGGCATCGCCAATGAGTAGCGTCACGCCTTCGCTACGGCTGTAGAGCGGGTTCTCGACACCAGCGTAACCAGGCTTGAGGTCGTAGTTACAGATGATCACCTGCTTGGCTTGATCTACGTTGAGGACCGGCATACCGTAGATAGGCGTTCCCTCGGCATTACGTGCAGCGGGGTTGAGCACGTCGTTAGCACCGATGACGATGACTGCGTCGGTATTGGCAAACTGATCGTTGATCGCATCCATCTCGTAGAGACTATCGTAGTCCACATTAGCCTCAGCGAGGAGTACGTTCATGTGTCCTGGCATACGACCAGCCACAGGGTGGATCGCGTACTTGACATCGGCACCGCTTCGAGCGAGCTTGTCGGCTAGTTGCTTGACCTCTTGCTGCGCTTGCGCTAGTGCCATACCGTAGCCTGGCACGATGATGACGCTCTTAGCGTTGTGCAGTACCTCCGTAGCGGATTGGAGTGGCGTTGCGCTGCTGGTAGCTGCAGAAGCAGACGAAGCCGCAGAAGCTGCGGGGGTACTCTCCGCATGATCCAAACGATCCATCAAGTTGGAGAGCGTTGCCTTAGCATCGCCTAGGCAGAGCGCTACGCCCTCGCCACGGCTGTAGAGCGGGTTCTCGACACCCGCATAGCCAGGCTTGAGATCGAAGTTGCAGATGATTACCTGCTTCGCCTGATCTACGTTGAGGACTGGCATACCATAGATAGGCGTCCCCTCGGCATTGCGAGCGGCGGGGTTGAGTACGTCGTTAGCACCGATGACGATGACCGCGTCGGTATTGGCAAACTGATCGTTGATCGCCTCCATCTCGTAGAGACTATCGTAGTCCACATTAGCCTCAGCGAGGAGTACGTTCATGTGTCCCGGCATACGACCAGCCACAGGGTGGATCGCATACTTAACATCAGCGCCGCCCTTAGCGAGCTTATCGGCCAACTGCTTGACCTCCTGCTGTGCTTGCGCAAGTGCCATACCGTATCCCGGCACGATGATGACGCGCTTAGCTCCACGGAGCATGCTGGCAGCCTGTGAGATAGGATCGCTAGCGGAACTGCTACTTGCGGGCTGTGCGGTCGCTGCCGAGCTATCTAAACCAGAGAGAATCTGATCGATCGTTGCCTTAGCATCGCCTAGGCAGAGCGCTACGCCCTCGCCACGGCTGTAGAGCGGGTTCTCGACACCCGCATAGCCAGGCTTGAGATCGAAGTTGCAGATGATTACCTGCTTCGCCTGATCTACGTTGAGGACTGGCATACCATAGATAGGCGTCCCCTCGGCATTGCGAGCGGCGGGGTTGAGTACGTCGTTAGCACCGATGACGATGACCGCGTCGGTATTGGCAAACTGATCGTTGATCGCCTCCATCTCGTAGAGACTATCGTAGTCCACATTAGCCTCGGCAAGGAGCACGTTCATGTGACCAGGCATACGACCAGCCACTGGGTGGATGGCGTACTTAACATCAGCACCGCTTCGAGCGAGCTTATCGGCCAGCTGCTTGACCTCCTGCTGTGCTTGCGCTAGTGCCATACCGTAGCCTGGCACAATGATGACGCGCTTAGCTCCACGGAGCATCGCAACAGCCTGATCGATAGGAGAGCTCTCCTGCTTAGGCTGAGTCGCAATGGGAGTTTTGGGGGCTGGAGCGTCAGGCTTGGCGGGAGCCGTTGCCTTAGCAGGAGCTTTTGCCTTGCCGTGAGGGATGAGGATGTTGATGAGCGAGCGGTTCATCGCACGGCACATGATCTGCGTGAGAAGGAGTCCCGAAGCACCAACGACACCACCGACAGCGACGAGGAAGATGTCGCCAATGGCCATACCGGCGATAGCCCCAGCCACACCGCTCAGAGAGTTGAGCAAGCTGATGGTGATAGGCATGTCAGCACCGCCCACACGTATGGAGAAGTAAAGCCCGAAGAGCGCACTGAAGAGCATCGTGCCGATCATGGCGTAGATGAGAGCCGAGGGAACAACGTAGTTGAGCGTGCCGATAAGTAGGAAGAAGACGGCGACAACGAGCGTGAGTGAGGTCGCTACATTGTGAAAAGGCCATACGACTGACTTCTGTGGCAGGACTCTGTGGAGCTTGCCCGCTGCGACGAGACTCCCGACGAGCGTGAGCATACCGATGATGATAGCGAGGAAAGCGGTGACCAGCGTGAAGTAGACATTGCTCTCTGTAAGCTGGAAGAGTGTCAAAGCACCGACGAGTGCCGAGGCACCACCGCCGATACCGTTGAGCAGAGCCACCATCTGCGGCATCTGTATCATCTTGACTCGTGTGTAGAGTAGGACGCCGATGATACCACCGATGAGGATGCCTGCGATGAGCCAGGGGAAGGTGACGACCTGTAGCTTGAGTAGCGTGACGATGACGCCTAGCCCCATGGCGGTAGCACTGAGGGCGTTGCCACGAGCAGCGGTTTTGACCTTGCTCATCATAGCGATGCCTACGAGCACGAGGATGCTGAGGACCGCGCAGATGACGTAGTATACGGGATTAGAGATCTCTATGAGTGTATTCATGCCTTGCCTCCTTTCTTGTTTTTGGTAAACATACGGAGCATGCGGTTGGTCACGCCAAAGCCCCCGACGACATTAATCGTGGCTAGGATGACGGCTATAACCCCAAATATTTGCTGGAAGAGACTACCGTCTGGAGCTATGATAGCAGTGGCAGTAGCTGCGAGCGCTCCCGTGATGGTGACGCCACTCAGGGCGTTCATCCCCGACATGAGGGGGGTGTGCAACAAGCTAGGCACATTGCTGATGAGCTTGTAGCCGACGAAGGTCGCCACAAGGAAGATGGCGACGAGGATCAGTGGGTTCATTGAGAGATTAGAGATTAGAAATTAGAGATGAGAGGTTAGAGATTTAGAAATTAGAGGTTAGAAGTCAGAGTATGACCCATTAGAATCATATCCTCTGACGTCTAACCTCTAACGATAGGGGGGAAGTCAAGTTCCTGTAATCTAGGCTACTTCTTGAGTCCCATAGCCTCGAGGGTACCCTCGTGGATGATCTCCCCAGCCTCCGTCGTGACGACGATAGAAGAGGTGATCTGATCGCTCATGTCGAGGTGCATCTTGCCATCCTTGACGAGGTACTTGACGAGGTTGTACATGTTTTGTGAGAACATCCAGGTAGCGCTCTGAGGTAGCATACCAGGGATATTCTTGATACCCTCGATGACTACGTGGTGCTTGACGTCACGCTCACCTGGAGTCGTGATAGCGCAGTTACCACCCTGATCGATAGCGATATCGACGATGACAGAGCCAGGCTTCATAGACTTGACCATCTCCTCGGTGATGACGACGGGAGCGATCTTGCCTGGTACGAGTGCGCTACAGAAGATGACGTCCATGTCCTTGACATGCTCAGCCAGCACCTGGCGCTCATGCTCTAGTAGCTCGGGGCTCAGGTGTAGTGCATAGCCACCAGGAGCGACAGCCTTGTCAGCGGGGATGCCTAGATCGATAGGCTTAGCACCTAGACTGGTAGCCTGCTCAGAAGCTGCAGGACGTATATCAGCTGCGTAGGTGATACAGCCTAGACGACGAGCCGTAGCGAGTGCCTGTAGACCAGCTACACCGACACCGATGACGAGCACCTTGGCGGGCTCGATCTTGCCGACAGCGGTAAACATCTGTGGCATGAAGAAGGAGAGGTCGTTGGCAGCCATCAGGATACCCTTGTAGCCCGCGCAAGTACTCATAGAGGTGAGTGCATCGAGGTTTTGTGCACGAGAGATACGAGGTACACCATCTAGGGTGAGACCTACGACGCCCTGCGCAGCCATCTTGCGTACCATATCATGGTTCACAGGAGAGGCTGGGTGGATGAAGGTGATCAGGTACTGCCCCTTGTGCATCATGTCGATCTCATGCTTGCCAAGCTGCTCGTTGAAGAGTGGCTCCTTGACCTTGATGATGATCTCCGCACGGCGGTAGATCTCCTCAGGTCCTTGTATCAGCTCAGCACCAGCTGCCTGATAGTCCTCGTCGTGGTATGCTGCGCCTTCGCCAGCTCCACGCTCAAATAGTACAGTGTGTCCATCAGCGACATACTGCTTGACTGCCTCAGGGCTCGCTGCTACGCGAGCCTCATCGTGCATAATTTCTTTAGGTACGCCTATTATCATAATTCAAATGTGTAGTGAATGAATAGTCTTCTGCCTAGAATGGATAGCATACGAAAGCTTCAGCGCCGTCCCTGCACCCATTCACTTCGCAAATATACATACTTAACGCCAAAGTCACAAGAGCCCCCACTGTACGATGACGAAAAGAGAAAAATGACATAGACATTGCAAAGGTAATAAGAGAGAGCTTAGAGCCTGAGTCTTGATGCGTTCAACGTCGGTCTGTAATCTTCAAGCGTCTCAGCAAGCCCCAGCTCGGAGCAATTTAGCAAATTTTCCAAACTTGTAGAACACAAACCCCTGAGTCCAAACGACACAAGCCATCTCCAGCAATGCTTACACTGATTTTGTGTCAAATATATTTGCTACCTTTGCAGTGAGGATAGCGTTTCCCAAAAGTAAGTCCCGCATTGATATTCCGATGTCTACGGTTTTTTGGAGAACGCTATTCTCTTTTTTTGCAAAAGCAGAGGTCTCACTCACGGGAGAGTGGGACCTCTGCTTGCTACATAATAGTTCGCTGTAAAGCCTAGAAGAGGACTTCCTGTTTGCTGTGAAAAGAAGAGATGCACAAAACATCTAGGAATAACACTACCAATTAGGGTCTAAATAAGGAGTATCTTCAAATCCTTTAGATTTAAGCTTAGCTACAAAGGAGTCAAGAGGTCTTCTCCAGAGTAGATTGAACCATCTTTTATGTCCAAAAAGATCTACAATAGTAGGACTAATAAAATAGTACGTATGAATGAACGCTCTTCCATACCATGTTTTGGCTAGTGTATAGTCTCTAAACCTTCTAAGTGTCCATACTTGTGAGCAGTTATACGAACCATAAATGGCTGTTGCAATATAGCAACCCGCACGTTTGTTTGTCAACTGACTTTCTTCTACGACATTCTCCATTTCTTCTGGAAGACCTTCCTTGATTAAGTCAAGATAGTTCTTGTATTTTGTTAGAGCATTGTCGCTTATAGATGTGCCACAGACATTAAGCCTTTCATTTATTGCATTTTGATAGTACACTAGCTGCTTGGCTAGCTCTCCACATAGTTCAGCTAGGTCTTGATTATTGGTTATCTCAGAATCAGGAACGGCTAGCCTTAAGCTAAGGATGTTTGTTTCCTGAGATAAGCACAAATCCATTATAGAGTCTAGTTTTAAGGTCTCATTGGTAGCTGTGAATGGGTTTACTGTGCTGTTGGCTTTATAAACGTCTTCAATGGATTGAGTATCTTGAAGCTGAGTCATTAAAAAATAGAAGTCATTTATACTCTCTCCTAAGTAATAACTGTAGACGTCTAATTTCATGTTCTCAGAGTCGTCAAATTCCATGGCTCTTGCTCCTGCAGATATGATTTCGTCGCACTTTAAGTCTTTAAAAATAGCAAGTAGTCCCTGAGCTTGCATCTTGATAAACCACGCTTCTGCGTTTTGGACATCAACTTCTAACGCCTTGTTGGCATAGTTAAGAGCCTCTTGCCCGTCTTTGGCTTCAATAGCTGTGCTAGCCAGGTCTAATAGATTTTGTATGTCTATAGTCTTATCGGTTCGTTCCCTTTGTACTCTAACTTTTGAACCACAATAAGAACAGAAGCCTTCCTCGCGACTACTTTCTAAAGATATAGAAGCCCCACAATTAGGACATTTCATATTTACTAAGCTCATAGTGTTTTACTCTATAGGGGGAATTGGTGGAGGAATAGATCCTTCTAAGTTAATATCAGAGAATTCAGGAAATAAGGATAAGGGTTCCCATCCACTCATTCCTTTTTTCCAACATAGAAAGTGTAGCGTCTCTTTGTCTTGCACAATAGCTTGTCTAATTTGCTCGGTGCTATATGGACCTTTCGGTTGTCCGCTAATTGCAAGGTAGTATTCTGCTCCAATTGGTATTGGAGGAGGAGTTGTTGGCGTTTCTTCTGTCGACTCAAGCTGACTGCTTATTTGCTTACCCATATTGGTAGCTACACCAAGTCCTAGTCCCGCATTGATAAAAGCCACCCCAGCTCCACTTTCGTTTTCAGCAGCTTTATCCATTATGTCGAAAGACCTTTCAAGCTTGTAGTTTTCTCTTCCAGTAATCTTTAACCGAGCGGACAAGTTCTTCGCCTTTTTGATTTCATCAAGACTTGGATCGTCCTCAGGAATATTGATGGAGACAAACGTAAACAGTAGAATGTCAATGCCGAACTCCTTGAAAATAGGTCTTAGCTCCTCTTGGGCATATAAGCTCAATTCGTAAATGCTTGTTGGCAACTCTAGAATTGAGACTTTGTCACTTGTAATCTTCTTAGCTATGATATTCGTTAGTTTAGAAAGCATAACGCCTCTGAAGTATGACTGAAGCAACTCTTCATCAAAATATGGCATATTCCCTACTAAGCTCAACAAAAACTTTTCTGGGTCTGCTACTTTGAACCCATATTGCCCATATGCACGAACAGGAACAATTATCCCGTATTGAGGATCTTCCAATTGAATTGGGGTTTCGGTGCCCCACTTTAGATTTAATCGATTGATTGTGCTAACGAACCAAACGTCTGCTTGCCATGGAGAATCACTTCCAAAAGGGATGTTGATTAGTTTGTTGAGCAGAGGAATGTTATTGCTTTTGAGAGTGTAGGTCCCCTCAGAGAAGCTGTCGCAAACTTTCCCGTATTTTACGAAGAAAGCTACTTGTCCTGGGTAGACAACAAGTTGTGAACCCCATCGAAGATCGCAAGATGGGAATTTATGAACAATCACACCTTCCTCTTGCTCATACTTAACAACGTCAATTATTGCCATAGCTAAATGTCTAGTAGTCGTTTAATATTCGTTTGTCCTCGCTACATTAGCTAGTTCACAAGGATACTAACTTAAAGCTAAAAACAGAAGCAACGATAGCGATTGTGAAGTGATTGTAGATGATCACTATAAAACACACGAATAGAGATCAGTGGTCTCTATTCGTGTGGAGTAAATCTAAACTTAGAGCTTAGGACCAGCCTCGACGAGCTTCTTGCCATGCTCGTTGGTGGCAAACTTCTCGAAGTTCTTGACAAAGCGCTTAGCCAGATCCTGAGCCTTCGTCTCCCACTCAGCGGGATCAGCATAGGTGTCTCGTGGATCGAGGATAGCGGGATCTACGCCCGGCAGCTCCGTCGGGATGGCGAAGTTGAAGTGGGGTAGCGTCTTCGTCGGAGCCTTGTCGATCGAGCCGTCGAGGATTGCGTCGATGATGCCACGGGTATCCTTGATTGAGATACGCTTGCCCGTGCCGTTCCAGCCCGTATTGACGAGGTAAGCCTTAGCCCCGACAGCCTTCATACGCTTGACCAGCTCCTGACCGTACTTGGTCGGGTGGAGTGAGAGGAAGGCTGCGCCAAAGCATGCCGAGAAAGTCGGTGTAGGCTCCGTGACGCCACGCTCGGTACCAGCTAGTTTGGCCGTAAAGCCTGAGAGGAAGTAGTACTGCGTCTGCTCTGGATCGAGGATCGAAACTGGAGGTAGGACGCCGAAAGCGTCTGCCGAGAGGAAGATCACCTTGTTTGCATGGCCCGCCTTAGAGACTGGCTTGACAATGTTGTCGATGTGGTAGATAGGGTAGGAGACACGTGTATTCTCCGTGACAGACTTGTCGGAGAAGTCTATCTTACCGTTGGCATCGACCGTCACATTCTCTAGGAGCGCATCACGGCGGATGGCGTTGTAGATGTCAGGCTCCGACTCTTTGCTCAGGTTGATTACCTTAGCGTAGCAGCCACCCTCGTAGTTAAAGATTCCGTTGTCATCCCAGCCGTGCTCGTCGTCGCCGATCAGCTTGCGCTTGGGGTCGGTGCTGAGGGTCGTCTTGCCCGTGCCCGAGAGTCCGAAGAAGATAGCGGTCTCCGTCTCGTCCTGATTCGTATTGGCCGAGCAGTGCATCGAGGCATTGCCACGGAGCGGGTTGA
>CABQOJ010000048.1 GCA_902465775.1 uncultured Porphyromonas sp.
GCTAGCAAGTGTGGCTACACGCCTCAACTGGCTGGGCTCGAAGAGCTGTACAAGCAGTACCACGACAAGGGGCTCGTCCTACTGGGCTTCCCCTGCAATCAGTTTGGCGGACAAGACCCCGGCACTGACGAGGAGATACGCAACTTCTGTCAGGTCAACTACGGCGTCACCTTCCCCATCATGCAGAAGGTAGAGGTCAATGGGCCCCACGCTCACCCGCTCTTCAAGCTCCTCAAGGAGGAGACGAGCCAAGACTCAGATCTGCCCGTCAAGCCGATACAGTGGAACTTCAACAAGTTCCTCATCTCCCGTGACGGCACCGAGATAACCCGCTACGGATCGGCTAAGCTCCCGAAGAACTTAGCCAAGGATATTGAAGCTCTCCTTTAATTTCCCCTAAAGCTATGTTTGACTCTCCCATCTACTTTTGGCTCATCGCTGGGCTACTTCTCCTACTCGTTGAGCTACTCACGCCAGGCTTCGTTGTAGCCTGCTTTGGCATAGGAGCTTTGCTGGCAATACTGCCGGCAGCCCTCGGAGCCTCCGTCACTTGGCAGGTGCTTACCTTTTGCATCGGATCGATCCTCGCCCTTTTGCTCCTGCGCCCTATGGTTCGCCGCCTCAGTCGCAACAAAGAGACCGCTCACACGGGCATAGAGGCACTCTACGGGCGCACGGCTCGTGTCACCGAGTGCATAGACGCTAGTCGAGAGACGGGACGCATCGCTGTGGACGGGGACAACTGGCGCGCCCGCACGGTGGCTCCCGACATGGTCATCCCACGTGGCGAGATGGTCCGCATCGTCAGCAACGACAGCATCGTCATGATCGTTGAGCCGATCACACAATCAGCAGAATAACAACCCCAAACATTACACATATATGGAAGCATCCCTCATCGTACTAGGCGTACTCGTCCTCCTAGTCATCTACATCATCGCCAAGGGTCTGGTTATCGTCCAGCAGTCTGAGACAATGATCATCGAGCGTCTCGGGCGCTATCTCAAGACCCTCCCCTCGGGTATCAACCTGATCATTCCTTTCATTGATAAGCCACGTCCTATGGTTTGGCGTATCACAGCTTCATCCAGCAAGGGCGGCACGCTCGTACGCTTTATCAATACTGACCGCATCGACCTACGAGAGAATGTCTACGACTTCGCCCGTCAGAGCGTCATCACCCGTGACAACGTCGTCACGGAGATCAATGCGGTTCTTTACTTCCAAATTGTCGAGCCACTCAAAGCGGTCTACGAGATCTCTAACCTCCCCGTAGCTATCGAGATGCTCACGCAGACTTCGTTGCGTAACGTGATTGGTGAGATGGATCTCGATGAGACGCTCACCAGCCGTGACACGATCAATAGCAAGCTGCGCGACATCCTCGACGAGGCGACGAATAAGTGGGGTGTCAAGGTAAACCGCGTGGAGCTACAAGACATCAACCCGCCCCGAGACATACGCGATGCGATGGAAAAGCAGATGCGTGCCGAGCGTGATAAGCGTGCTCAGGTACTCACCGCTGAGGGTCAGAAGGAGGCTATGATCCGTGAGTCTGAGGGTCGTATGACTGAGTCGGTCAACCACGCCGAGGGTGAGAAGAAAGCGCAGATCCTCGCTGCCGAGGCTGACGCTCGTGCTACCATCCTTCGTGCAGAGGCTGAGGCAGAGGCCATCGAACGCATCACCTCCGCAGTCGCCAGCACGGGCAGCAATCCTACGCAGTACCTTATAGCGATGCGCTATCTGGATACGCTCGAGAAGATCGGTCGCAACAGCTCCGACAAGACGCTCTTCCTCCCCTACGAGGCGACGGGCATCCTCTCCGCTCTCGGTGGCATCAAGGAAGTCTCCGCCAGCGAGGTGGGCAACCTCCTGACCAAGGTCGGCAAGCACTAGCTCCGCCTTGGTAGCGTATGCCATAGATGCCTAGCAAACTCACACGCAGCGTATGAGCAAGGTCTCGATACGATTCATCTAAAGACTAAACTCAAGAGAGAGGAAAGTGAACTGGTTAGTACCACTAACCAGTTGAAACTCCTCGCTCCCAATGGGCAGATACCACAAGCTTGAGAGGTCTACTACACGCTGCACTTACGGATAAGGTAAACGATAGAGCAACTTTTATGAAGGGGATCGACTACTCGTATTATTACGAGCAGTGGAGTATTCGCAGGTCTAATTCATAGAGAGTGCAAAGATAGTAAGAGGAGCCACAGAGTCTGATCTCTAGTGCACTCAACATCGTCTTGTAACCTGCAAGCATCTCAACAAACCCTAGATAAGAGCGACGCCACAAATGCCTCAAACCTATAGGACACGAAGACAAAGCGTTTAGGGCACTATTGCTTTGTACGAGTAGATGAATGCAATCAATAGAGTGAAATAAGCCACACATACTATGGCTAAGAAAAAGAAAACCGCAGAGGCGGGTACGCCCAGCCGTGTAGCCTCGTAATAGGGACGCCCGCTCGTGTCTAGCAAGCGGGCGTCCGTTGTATCAAAGCAATACGAGTAACGAATAATCCACACTATGAGCAACACAGAGCAGATAGCCCACGTAAGGGCTCTAGAGGATGGCTTCTACGAGACGCAGCCTCTCTTAGATCATCTACACGGCGTGGCGGAGCTGGCGCAGAGCTACGCTGAGCGCATCACCGATTACCCAGAGCTTGGCGAGATCGGTTACCTGCTGGGGCTCCTGCACGACTTGGGCAAGTTCCAGGAGGGCTTCCAGCGCTACATCCGACAACAGTCAGGTTTAGACCCAACGCTCAACGGGTGGCGCACTCCGCACAGCCCCGCAGGAGCACGCTACGCCTACGACTTAGAGCAGGTGGGCGCTAATAAGCAACTTCTCAAGATCCTCTCGCTCTGCATCGGGGCTCACCACCGAGGGCTCTACGATGACTCCGAGTGGCGAGGACAAGTTGTCAGTTCTAGTGAGACTAAGAGAGCAGTAGTAGACCTAGTCAAGGGACTTCGACCAGAGGCGCTCCAGCTTGAAGAGCTGCTTCACAAAGCTTCTCTGGACAAGGTCGCTACGGTGTGGGACAAGCTATACGAGGAAGACTACCAGCTACTGATCCGTATGCTTTTTTCCTGCCTAGTAGACGCAGACTTCCTTGACACGGAGCGGTTTATGTCTCCCGACAAGAGCCTTGTTCGCCAGAGTGCCAAGGCTTCGCTAGAGCAAATGCGCGCTCAGCTAGAGGAGTATGTGTCACACTTCAACCGTGAGGGGCGGATCAATGAGGCGCGAGCAGCCTTCCTCGACCAGTGCCGTAGACATGGGCGCACGGCTCAGCGAAAGATCTACTCGCTCACGCTCCCCACAGGTGCCGGCAAGACGGTCTCCTCGATGATGTGGGCTCTAGAGCACGCCATAGCACAGGGGTGTGAGCGCATCATCTACGTCATCCCCTACACCTCGATCATCACCCAGACGGCGCAAACCTTTAGGGACATCTTTGGGGCGGATCAAGTGCTGGAGCATCACTCAGATGTAGATGCCAAGGAGCGCGCTGACGAAGCTCTGGAGTACACCAAACTCATGACGGAAAACTGGGACGTGCCGCTCGTCGTGACAACCAACGTGCAGTTCTTCGAGTCGCTCTACGCTCATCGTGTGAGTCGCTGTCGTAAGCTCCACAACATTTGCAATTCGGTCGTTGTCTTTGACGAGGTGCAGATGTTTCCCCCTCGGCTGCTCAACCCGATCCTGCGTGTGGTAGAGAGTCTCCACTACGCCTTCCGTGTGGAGCCTCTCTTCTGCACCGCCACGCTACCAGTCTTTGACAAAGACATCCTATCAGACAGCAAGCGGATCGGCCATGAGTTCTTCTTCCTCGAGAAGCCCATTCAGGAAGTCGTACCTTATGATGCTGAGCGCTTTGCGCCCTTTGACAAAGTTCGCTACCATTGGGACCCGCTTCGGCTCTCTACAGAGGAACTGGCCGAGCAGTTGACCGAGCACGAGAGCTTCCTCTGTATCGTGAACAGTCGCAAGGATGCGTCTCTATGCGGCTCTGCAAGCTCAAGACAAGTCGGGCGAAGGGCTGATACATCTCTCACGAAGGATGTGCTCGGCGCACATTCAGAAGCGCATAGAGGAGATACGCCATCGCCTGAAGGCTGGAGAGCCGGTGCGTGTCGTCAGTACACCGCTGGTCGAGGCTGGTGTAGACCTAGACTTCCCCGTGGTCTACCGAGCGATGGCGGGTCTAGACTCGGTCATGCAGGCCGCTGGGCGGTGCAACCGTGAGGGACGTATGGCAGAGCCTGGCGAGGTCTACATCTTTCGCCTTACTGATGGAACGAACATCCCAGGTGAGATGGGCTGGGCGCAAAGCGCTCTGGAGGATCTGCTTGATCGGCTGGCTGAGCAGGGAGCTCCGCAGAGAGAGGAGATCGAGCGATACTACCAGGCATTCTATAATGATGTCGACTGCTTCGACAACAAGAAAGATAAGGAGGTTTCAAGACTGCTTTGGGATGTGGATGATAAGCGATGTGAGGGGCTACGTTTCGAGTATGAGACAGCGAGCGAGAACTTTAGATACATCGAGAATCAAGATACCCCGATCGTTATACCCTATGGCGATGCGGGGAAAGCAATCATCAAGAAGCTCCAAAGCAACATTCCGCTGACACGACAAGAGTACCGACAAATGAATCGGCTTACCGTTGGTCTAAAACAAAAAGATTGTTTAACTTTGGAGGGAAGCATCTCAGTTAGCGAGGGCGGCATCGCTTATTTGACCGATGATAAGCTCTACAGCACGGAGACTGGGATACAGATAATCGATCAGACATCAACATTCTTGACAGCATAAACATATGGAAGAGTATATAGATAAGGAGTACTGCCTGCGTGTGCGTGGCCCTTTCGCTTGCTTCACACGCCCCGAGATGAAAGTGGAGCGTGTCAGCTATGATGTGATCACGCCTAGTGCAGCGCGAGCCATCTTTCAGGCGATCTACTGGAAGCCCGCCATACGCTGGGAGATCACGAAGATAGAGGTGCTAGCCCCGATCAAGCGGTTTACCATCAAGCGAAACGAGGTGGCCTCAATCATGAGCAAAGGAAGTACAGGCATCAACGTTTCAGAGGATCGCAGACAGCGTGCCTCCTACATATTGCGTGACGTAGACTATCGGATCTATGCCAAGATGGTCTACATCCCCGTGAGAAACCGTTCAGCTAGTTGTCAGAAGCACTACAACGAGGAGTACAGCGAAGCCGAGCGCAAAGCGGAGAACCCGAGGAAATACCAAGAGATATTCGAGCGCAGAGCCAAAGCTGGGCAGTGCTTCACGATGCCTTACCTAGGGTGTCGTGAGTTCACCTGTGCCTTTGAGTATGTGGACCTAGAGCATGGAGAGACATCCCTAGAGCCCAAGCCTATCTCTGAGAGTCGCGACCTAAGCATCATGCTCTACGACATGGACTTCGAGCGGGATAGGAAGAATCCCCCAGCTATGTTTTATCATGCGCAAATGACCGAGGGCGTCATCCTCGTCCCCCCGATGGATAGTAATGAGATACTGAGATGATCCTACAAGCACTATACAACTACTACGAGGCGATGCGCAAGGCACATCGCATAGCGACCCCTGGACTAGAGGTCAAGCCCATTCGCTGGGTCATCGTCATTCGCGAAGATGGCACCTTCGTCCGACTAAAAGACCTCAAAGATCCAAGTGACAAGAAGAGCAAGGGACAGGACTATCTAGTCCCAGCTGGACTAAAGCGTAGCGGTAAGTGTCCACCCGCGCAACCCTTTTGGGACAATCGCAAGTATATCCTAGGGTATGAAGAGAGTGCCGAAGGGGTGTCACCCTGCACGGACCGTCTAGAGGACTTCAAGCGGGTTATGTCAGAGATCGCTGAGCACTATCCAGACAATGCCAGCTTTAAGGCGGTTTGTCGCTTCTACGATCACTACCTCGGAGCCGAGACGCCTCTCCCCGAGGAGGCTCAGACCGAGCGCATCTTAGCATCAGACTGGATGACCTTCCAGCTACAAGGAGACACAGAGTTGCTAGCTACACAAGATGATGCGTACGACCTTGCCGCTCAAGCCTACAGTACGGAGGAAAACCTTGGGCGATGCCTTATCACGGGAGAGGAAAAGCCCCTAGCAGCCTTTCATGCTCGGATTGTAGCTCCAGGCTCTCAAGCGGGAGCCACAATAGCTAGCTTCAACGATCCAGCCTACCTTTCCTATGGCAAGAAGCAGGGCGAGAATGCGCCGATCTCCAAGTACGCCTCCTTTGCCCATACCACGGCTCTCAACGACTTGCTCCGCAATGAGCAGACACGCTACACGCTCGGAGACATAAGCTATGTCTTTTGGAATTCGGATCTTGACGATCCTAGTATCAACGAGACCTTTCGCACCGTAACCTTCGAAGGCGTAAGGAATGACGAAGCTCAAGAGCAATCCGACACAGACAATGAGCAGCCTAAGCGAAGAGGTAAGAGTAAAAAGAAAGCCCCGAACCCAACGCAGGATACCTACAAAGTACTTGAGCAGTTCAAAGCAATCCGTGGTAACCGTGGTCAAGGAGAGCATTGGGAGGATGAGCGACAGTTTTACGTCCTCGGACTGACAGCGGGCGGACGCATCACCATCAAGTATTGGCAGCAAGGGACTGTATCGGAGATCTTCGACAGAGTCTACCAGCATCTCGTTGATATGAACATCGTCAGCTGGGATGGCTTCGTAGATGAGGAGAACCCTCCCCTACGCTCACTCTATGGCATCGTGAAGAGTGTTTCCACGCCCTCCAAGTCGAGCACCTTCGCCACGAACCTTGTGCAGAGCATCGTCGAGAGCATCCTCAGTGGCAATCCCTATCCGATGACCCTCCAGCAGGCCTGCGTCAACCGCATCACGCAGGAGCGCACAGTCTCCGAGCTACGAGCGGCCATTCTCAAGGGCTGCATCAACCGCAAAGCAAGAATATACAAACATCTAAAAGAACTAGATATGGCTTTAGACAAGCAAAACGACAACATCGCCTACCTCGCCGGACGCCTCTTTGCCGTCCTCGAGCAGATCCAGCAAGCTTCACTAGGCAAAGGGGTCAATGCGACCATACGAGATCGCTTTTACGCTAGCGCCTCCACTCGCCCTAACATGGTGATGGGACGACTCATCGCACTGTCCAACCACCACCTGAGCAAGCTGCGCAAGGAGAAGCCTGGATTAGCAGTAAACCTCGAGAAGCTCCTCGGAGAGATCTTCTCCTTGATCCCAGCTGAGGCGCCCACATTCCCCGCGACCTTCTCGCTAGATGAGCAGAGCCTCTTTGCCGTAGGCTACTATCATCAGAAAGTTGATACCTATAAGAAGGAAGAGACAACCAACCCAACAGAAGAAACAGAACAATAACCCATATAATCATGTTACAGAATAGATATGACTTCATCCTACTCTTTGATGTCAAGGATGGCAACCCCAATGGAGACCCCGATGGTGGCAACCTGCCCCGCGTAGACCCTGAGACTGGCGAGGGACTCGTCACCGATGTATGTATCAAGCGCAAGGTGCGCAACTACATACAGATGGCGACTGACCAAGGCATCTTCGTCAGAGAGAACTCCGTCCTCAATGACTCCATCAATGAGGCTGTCGAAGAGGCTACAGGCAAGGATGCTAAGACGAAAAACGCCTCAGACCGTGACAAGGCTCGTGCCCTCATGTGTCAGAAGTATTACGACATACGCGCTTTCGGAGCTGTCCTCTCCACGGGCAACAATGCCGGTCAGGTGCGTGGTCCCATTCAGCTAACCTTCGCACGCTCCATTGATCCGATCTTCCCTCACGAGCATACCATCACACGTATGGCTGCTACAGACGCTAAGGAGCAAAAGGCCAACGAAGAGGCTGACGACAAGGGTGGCAACCGCACCATGGGGCGCAAAGCCACCGTGCCCTACGGACTATATAAGATGTATGGCTTCGTGACGCCACACTTTGCCGAGGATACAGGCTTCACGGAGGATGACTTGAAGCTCTTCTGGAAGGCACTCCAGAATATGTTTGACCTAGATCACTCCGCAGCCCGCGGACTCATGAGCCTGCAGAAGTTGATCATCTTCAAGCACGACTCTCCTCTGGGCAATGCG
>CABQOJ010000049.1 GCA_902465775.1 uncultured Porphyromonas sp.
TGTCATCTTCGTTGAGATAGACATCGATCGAGCTTACTTTGCCCCCATCTTTACTCTCCGTGGCAGTCAAGTTAAAGATATTGTTTTCTTTGTCTCGAGCGTATGCGAAGTAGATATAACTCAATCCCCAAGCCTTCATCTTGTAGGAGATATAGTAGTTCTCGTTATAGAGCGACTCGTAATCATAGCCCAAAAGACCAGTAAGGTCGTCCAGAACAAATGGATAGTAACTTCGGATCATCTGGTAAGAGATGGTACCGTGTGCTATCTCTGGGATGAAGTAGACACCTGACAATGGGTTAAAGGTCGCAGTAATTCGATAGTCGGCAAGGTTAGCTCCTCTAACGAATTCAAGAGTTTCTTTGATTGTCTTCTTAATTCCCGAAGAGGTGCCTTGAAATCTTGTTCCAAGGAAATTGCCCCACTCGGTCTTGTCTACCTCACTCTTTGAAACGAATTCGATCCAGTCCTCAAGCTGCTTGTCGCTTGGATCTGGAGTAAGAGAGAGCTGATCTATGAGTCCTTTCTCATCAAGATGCACTGTCAAGACAAAGGAGCGGTCATAAAAGGTTACTCTATACTCTCTCTTTACTGGATCAATGCAAGCTTTTTGGAGGTCGTTCATCAAATCATCTGGACGCTGATTGATATACTTTGCGAAGGACTGTATACCGAATGCCGCAGATGTCGGCTCATAGTTACCAATCTTCTCTTGGGGGCATGGGATAAGTGTGGGACTCTTCCTGAAGGCTGTTGCAAGTAGTGAGACATCGGTTCCGTCGCCTAGTTGTCCACCCTTATTTCTACCCCAAGCATACATCTCTCCGTCTGTTGTAATTACGATGACGTAAGCCTCTCCTGCAGTAATCTTTTTATACTTCTTGCCCTCTGGTAGTAGGGGGGTAATAGGAGTGGATGTCCATGGAATATTCTCATAAGAGCCTTGATAGATGACCCCCTTGTCGTCACCGAGGAATCCATCTTCATTGATGCCCCAGATCTTAATCTGATTCATTTCGCCATTGAGTCCATATCCTACTACAGCTCCATTGCCATAACCCTCAATTGTCACTAGAGAAGCGCCAATGTTGAGCTTGGTCAAACCCTCTATAGTCTCTGCAGCATCTGGGTCTTCTTCTCCAAAGAGGAAGTTACCATTATTACTACCACATCCCCAGACCGATCCGTCGCGCTTGAATGCGTAAGTACGACGCGATAAGATGACTACATCCCTCCAGTCGCTATCTGTACCTATCTGTGTAGGTGTTTTGATGATTTTGGGAGAGCCTTTTGGTAGTCCTAAGTTTTTATTGAAGTTGCTTCCCCAGGCCCATAGTGTGCCATCCTTCTTAAGTCCGATAGCATTGTTTTCGCCTGAGACCACTTTTACCCAATCATTGTCTGTGCCGATTTGTGTTGGGACTATTACAACTTTGTTTGAGACAATCAGTTGCTTGTAGGAGTTGTCTCCCCAGCCCCATAGAGTGCCGTCTTTCTTTATGGCAAAGCCATTATTACCCCAAAAGTGAGACGAAGCGACATAAGTCCAGTCGCTATCTGTACCAATTTGGGTGAGTACACGATTCTTCTTGCCATCTCCTACGCCAGAGACGCCCTTAGAGGCTGCTCCTACAGTCCACAGAGTGCCATTACTCTTGAGGAAAAAGCTCGTTCCTCTGGAGCCTGCCATCATAATCCAGTCATGATCCTCACTCATAGAGCGCCACTCAGACGATCGATCAGTAGTTGTCGTATAGCCGAGCTGATCTTCATCGTTCCAACCGCAGGACCAAAGCGTACCATCACTTCTTATTGCATAGCTAGTAGCATCTGCAGAGTAGACATCTCGCCATACATACTGCGCCAGCGAGATCCATACTGAGCATAGCAGTACAACACCCAGTAAGGATGCTTTTACGAAGTATTTACTTTTCATCTTCATAGTATATTAGTTGAGTTAGTTATAGATGCTAAAAAGAGGAGGAGCGTGCTTATGTTGTTTGCAAGCGAGTAGTCGATTTTGGTAAAGAGCCTCCTAAAGCGTATCTAGATGGGCTTACGATGACAAATATATGTAATATCCACCCATCTTCCTAACAATTAGCGTAGTTTAACTCTTGTCGAATTTGTTGTTGATTATTTTCATCGCCTGTAAGGACACGGAAAGTACTCATGGGGAGAATGACGATACTCCACGGAGGTAATGAGAAATTCTTCGGAACTTTGATTTCATTCTTCCGAAGTTTCATTTCATTCTTCCGAAGAGATTTTTCAAACGTCGGAGGAAATGAGAGATTTGCACCTAGGAATTCGCGATTTCCTCCGTGGGGATCGTCTCGGCAGGTGGACGTGTGGTCAGCTAGAGCGTTCGTGGCGGGGGAAAAGTCGTCTCTACGAGGTCTTTTGTAGCATGGCGTGAGGCGATCTGTGGTGGAGATTTTTTGCCGATTGGTGTAGATTGGGTACTTTTGCATTGGAGCTGGAGATGTCTCTCTGAGCTTACGATCGAATAGACCTTAATTCTAACTCTACAGAACGATAACAATATGAAGATAGCTATAGTAGGTGCCAGTGGTGCCGTGGGGCGTGAGTTCCTCCGTCTTTTGGAGCACCGTGATTTCCCAATTGATGAGCTGAGACTCTTTGGCTCGTCTCGCAGTGCGGGCAGTGAGATTACCTTCCGTGGTAAGGAGTACAAGATAAAGCTCCTAGCCCAAAACGATGACTTCAAGGATATTGACATCGCCTTCGTCTCTGCTGGGGGACAGACGGCACTAGACTTCGCCAGCACGATCACGAAGCATGGCGCTCTGATGATCGACAATTCAAGTGCCTTCCGTATGGATCCCGAGGTGCCTCTGGTTGTGCCCGAGGTTAACGGTGCTGATGCGCTACACCCAGCCAAGAGGATCATCGCTAATCCGAACTGCAGCACGATCCAGATGATTGTGGCGCTGGCTCCGATCCATGCGCTGAGCCCGATAGAGCGTGTGCATGTGGCTACCTACCAAGCTGCTAGCGGTGCGGGTCACGATGCGATGCTAGAGCTGGAAGGGCAGGTGCGTGACCAAGCGATGGGCAAGCCCCTGCAGACGAAGGCTTTCGGCAATCAACTTCTATATAATCTCATTCCGCAGATAGATGTCTTTACGGACAATGACTATACGAAGGAGGAGATGAAGATGTACAATGAGACCTGCAAGATCCTGCACGACGATGAGATACGTGTCAGTGCCACCTGCGTGCGTGTCCCAGTACTGCGTGCCCACAGCGAGGCTATCTGGGTGAAGTGTGCTGAGCCACTCACGGTCGAGGCGGTGCGCGAGGCGATGTCTCATCAGAAGGGGCTACTCCTGATGGACGATCCTGCGAAGCGTAGTTACCCGATGCCCCTACACTGCTCTATGCAAGAGCCAGTCTATGTGGGACGTCTGAGAGCTGACCTTGCTGAGCCAGGCTGTGTCACCTTCTGGTGCGTGGCTGACCAGATTATGAAGGGGGCTGCGCTCAATGCCATTCAGATTGCTGAGTACCTGATCCAGGAAGGTGCTTTTGCCAAGTAAAGCCTTGATCCATTAGAGTGCATATGGAGCAAACGAGCGAGAGCAATCCGCAGGAGCTAGTCGCCTTCCTCACGCTGTGCAAGGACTACTGCGCGCTCATAGAGCATGCGTCTGAGTATAGTCGTGCGGACTTTGTAAGGCGTACCTACGGCTATCTGCCAGAGATCTTTAGCTACTTATCGCAGATGCCGGCTACCTCTACGGAGGAGCTGGAGGAGTGGCTCACGGGCTACACGCAGATGATCTCGGATGAGACGGTGAGCTACTACGAGGAGCAGGTGCGTGCGCTACTGGGGGAGGAGCTGGATCTCTTCCTCCACTACCCTGTGGGTGTGACGCAGGATGGCGAGCTACAGCCTGAGCGTCTCTCACGGCTCTTGGTACTGATCTACCGTGAGCTGGGTACGCCTTTGCTGGTGCTTAGAGAGGATGCTGGCGAGCTGCTCGTTGCGACGCTTGCGATACTGCAATACGCTTTTGACACATACCTAGGCGATGCGCTCCTCTCTGCCCTGCGCGTGCTGCACTATCACAAGAATAGTGAAGCACTAGAGGAAGATACGGACTGCTGAGCCACAGGAAGCATACATTATATAAAGAGTAAACAATCGTGCTGTCATCAATTACTAAAGAGGAGATAGGCAAACTAGCCAAAGCGACCTTCACAGGTGAAATCGTTGTCGTGGACTCGCTCCCGCAAGTGGAGCCTGCCGTAGCAGCTCTAGAACAGTGTGCTATAATCGGTATGGACACAGAGTCTAAGCCTGTTTTTAAGAAGTATGAGCGTCAGTCGGTAGCGCTTATTCAGCTGTCGAGCGAGAGTTGCTGCTACCTCTTTAGGATTAACAAGATAGGCATCCCGCCACGCCTGCAGGGACTACTGGAGCGTGAGGATATACTCAAGGTGGGACTAGACCTTTGCGGGGATCGGAGACAGCTGAGGAGGTTTTCAAAAGAGCTACAGCCACAAGGCTTCGTAGACCTGCAACGTCTCACACCTGCCTACGGTATCCATGACTTGGGTCTGCAAAAGATCTATGCGATACTCTTCGGGGAGAAGATTAGCAAGCGTGCTCAGCTAAGCAACTGGGAGGCGGCTACGCTAACGCCTGCACAGCAAAGCTACGCTGCACTAGACGCGTACGCTTGCCTCCGCATCTACCATCGTCTCGAGTCGGAGCCAATGCCACTACTGCACCACTTCGGGCTCTGCCCTGAGCAACCATCCTAGGACTTTACCACAAGAGCTACAACCTACCATCACTCCTATGTATCAGTTATACCTCAAGCCTCACCGTGAGGAGCCTCTCCTCAGACACCATCCATGGGTCTTTTCGGGCGCACTGCAGCGCAGTAAGGTGAGCATACCGCTAGGTGCGACAGTGACTATCCTTAACCATGATGGCTCTCAGCGACTGGGTCAAGGCGTTTACGAGGGCGGTACGATAGCTGTCCGTATGCTAACCTTTGGCGAGGAGGAGATAGGGGAGTGGCGAGCCTTTTTTACCACACGTCTGAGCCAAGCACTGCAGCTTCGCAAGACGCTCCTCCAGAGTCAAGACGGGCGACCGACAAACTGCTGGCGCCTATGCTATGGCGAGAGCGACTTCATACCAGGGCTGGTCATCGACATCTACCGAGAGGTGGCTGTGATACAGATACATGCGCTGAGTCTCTATCCGCTACGTCAGTTGATCGCTGAGGTGCTGTGCGAGCTACCCGAGCTAGGCGTGCACTACGTCTACGACAAGTCTGTCGAGACGCTCCCAGCGCAGACACCTAGCGACTGGATTATGCCAAATGGCTACCTAGGCAAGGCACCTTTGGCAGAGTATGATCGGACGGTGCAGGAGTCCGGCTACAGCTTCCTGCCAGACTGGGAGCGGGGACAGAAGACTGGCTTCTTCGTAGACCAGCGTGACAACCGACATCTTGTTGAGTCGTACGCTCGGGGGCGTAATGTCCTCAACATCTGCTGCTACTCGGGGGGCTTCTCTGTCTATGCTCTCGGAGGGGGTGCCCAGCGCGTCGTCTCGATAGACAGCTCTGCACGAGCTATCTCACTTTGCGAGGAGAGTGTGGCGATCAATTTCTCTTCAGACCCAGAGACGCAGCAGAGGCACGAGGCGGTCGTGGCTGATGCTTTCGACTATCTCTCTGCGATCGAGCCAGGAGCCTACGACCTGATCGTCTTAGATCCACCAGCTTTTGTCAAGCAGCGCAACCATAAGCAGCAAGGTCTGGGAGGGTACCGCCGATTGAACGAATCAGCCCTTAGAGCGATCGCCCATGGTGGACTGCTCTTCACCTTTAGCTGTTCGCAGGCCGTCACGATGGAGGAGTTTACCCTAGCGGTGATGACGGCCGCCACGCTTGCGGGACGAGAGGTGCGTATTCTCAAGCGTTTGGGGCAAAGTCCCTGTCATCCGATCAACATCTTTTACCCAGAGGGGGAGTATCTCAAGGGATTGCTCCTCTACGTCTCTTGATCCATGCCCTCTAAGCCCAAAGAGTCTAGCTCAGACCTACTCTCGCCACAGACGACCAGTGCCGTGGCTGGCGGTATCGACTGCGAGCAGCTCTTTGCCTTGATGACGCAACAGCTCACCCTTGTCGTTGATACGAGACGATCGGGCAAGCTGTACAGCCTTCTGCAGAAAGAGCTAGAGGCTCCGACCGATCATCTCAAGTATCTGCAGACAGAGGGGCTACACTGGCTACATCGTGCGGCTCGTCACGACTCGCTCCCTGCGATTGACTACTTAGTTAAGCTCTATCAGCCACACGCTGACAAGACTGCGCAAAACTGTCTGAGGCGCTACCTGCGCCAGAGGGTAGCCCTGCGGGGAAATGTGGAGGATCTGTACGCTCTGGCACTACACTTGACGAGTCCGCAGACGGGGCTAAGGAAGAACTACCGAGAGGCGAGCGACTACTTGCGTATGGCGATTCAGTTAGGGCATCCGAAGTCTCATCTCCTCTTAGCGCAAATGTATCAGAGAGGCTTGGGCGTAGTGCGTAGCCACGAGCAATATCTCTATCACTTAGAGACGGCTGCCGAGGCGGGGCTCGTGGAGGCTCAGATAGCACTCGCGAGAGCTTACGCACAGGATGGACTCTTCGCTCAGATGGAGCGGGTGGAGTACTGGCTCACGGTAGCCTTAAGGCAAGATGCGCCCGAAGCGTGCTATCTGCTCGGCAAGCTGTGGTATCATCAAGATGGAGACTGCTACAGCTCTCGTGTCGTCTCCTTGTGGAAGCGAGCCGCCGAGGCGGGCATCCCCGAGGCGTGCTACGAGGTAGGGCGGATGCTCCTGACAGATTCGCTGCAACCCGCTCGTCGTACCGAGGCTATCCGCTACTTGTGCCAGGCAGCGCAGAGCGGAGTCTTCCTAGCCACCCAGCTACTCTATCGACATCATTATGACGCTAGTGGACGATACATCGGGATGCTTCGTGAGTCCCTCTCGGAGTATGTCGCTGAGGAGCAGATGCTCTTTTGAGTTCTAAGGAAGTCTCACTTTAATAAACGAACAAACGATATGAAAACGCATCTAATCAAGCAGGGAGCTTACCTATCGCAAATTGATAATCAACGAGGAAACAGCGTAACCGTTGACCTCCCCGTCGCTTCTGGCGGTACGGGTCAGGGACCTACCGCCTTCGAGCTCCTCGCCATGTCGCTCAATGGGTGCATCGCCACGATCTTCACCACGATGGCCGAGAAGAAGCGCCTCACCATCGAGCATTTAGAGATAGATCTTGAGGCACAGACCACGGAGGGCGAGATGGAAGCGATCGACTACACGCTACGGGTCAAGACGACCGCCACGGATCAGGAGCTGGAGAAGTGCCTTGAGCTGACCGAAAAGGTCTGCCCCGTGGGACGACTCTTCCACCGTGCCGGCGTCCCCTTCACTCATCGCATCGAGCGAATGTAGGGAGCGCATGCTCCCCCTCTGCCAGCGAAAGCTGTAAGAACCCAAAACAAAACCCCACCATTGTGTCCGTACAATGGTGGGGTTTCGTAGTTTAGAGCGGTTAGCTCGGGAAGCTCGTCAAGCGACCCTCAAGGTTTTAGTTTTTCTGGTTAGCCACACTTTGAGGAACCGCAGTTTGTGCAGATGAGGCAACCCTCCTGATAGACCAGCGTGTGCTGTCCGCAGTTAGAGCAGGCGGCAGATACCGCTGTACCGCTCGGGAGATAAGTCTTGAGAGCACGAGCCACACCGTTCTTCCAGGTGTTGATACTCTCATCGTTGAGCTCCATGCCCTGGACCAGATTGATGACCTGATCTATCGGCATCTGGTAGCGCAGGACGCCAGAGATGAGCTTCGCATAGTTCCAGTACTCGGGGTTGAACTTCGTGTCCAGACCCTCTACCGTAGTCTTGAAGCCACGCTTGTTGTGGAACTGGAAGTCATA
>CABQOJ010000050.1 GCA_902465775.1 uncultured Porphyromonas sp.
CCGATGGTAGCCTCTCCATCTTGATCGGCACGCACGCTATATTAGAGGAGCGGGTTGCCTTTCGCAAGCTCGGCATGGCCGTCATCGACGAGCAGCACCGCTTTGGCGTAGCCCAGCGATCCAAGCTCTGGGGCAAGAACGTGCTGACACTCCCCCACATCCTCGTCATGAGCGCCACCCCGATTCCCCGCACCCTGGCCATGACCATGTATGGCGACCTCGAGGTCTCGGTCATAGACGAGATGCCCCCTGGGCGCAAACCGATCACAACCGTTCAAATAGCAGAAAAGAAGAAAGAGACACTCTACAGCCTCATCAACGAAACGATCAATCGCGGACAACAGATCTATGTCGTTTTCCCTATGATCGAAGGGACGGAAGAGTCTGACTTTGCCAATCTAGAGGTGGGCTACAAAGAGTATGTAGAGCGCTTTGGCGAAGAGCGAGTCGTCTACGTTCACGGACGACTCAGTGCCGAGGACAAGGCAGAGCAGATGGAGCGCTTTGCCTCGGGAGAAGTACCGATACTCCTTGCCACGACGGTCATCGAGGTGGGTGTCAACGTGCCAAACGCTACGGTCATGGTGATCAACGATGCGCAGCGCTTCGGACTAGCACAGCTACATCAGCTGCGAGGGCGTGTGGGGCGTGGTGGCGACAAGAGCTACTGCCTTCTGGTCACGCCCGACGACCTGCAGGGCGACGCCAAGCAACGCATCGATACGATGGTTGCCACGCAGGATGGATTCAAGATAGCCGAAGAGGATATGCGCCTACGAGGTTTCGGACAGATGGAGGGTACACGACAGAGCGGTACCCTGGCGGGCATCAGCATAGCCGACCCCGTGGCCGACTACAACCTCCTCGCCCTCACACGGCTAGATGTCAACTACCTCCTCGACTATAGCCCCCTCCTCGACAAACCCGACACAGAGCTCTACCGCATCAATCTCGAGCGCATTCACCCCAACGCCCACCACTGGGGACAAATCAGCTAATCCCCAGCACCTATTATTAAAGGAGACTGTTACAAAAGTCAACAGTCTCATAATCTTGCTTGCAAGATTGTCTAGACTTTGCAGAAAGGATGAAGCGCAAGGCGCTGAGGGTGAGGTCTGAAGGGAGCATACCTCCGTATGTGACCGAAGCCGAATCCCGAAAGCAACACAGCGATTCGCCTTTATGCAACAGTCTCTAAAGGTGCTTGGGATGCCAATCGTAAAGCAAAGCCTTGTTAATTGACTCTGCAAAGGTAATAGGTCACGCACTAGAGAGCTGCTCCCTAGTGCACGCAACGTCATGCTTTAGCCTACAAACGGTCCAATAGATCCTAGAGGCGCACAACCATCAAGCCCAAAAGCGCTAGACCTTACCGCCCACGCCCTTAAACTTCTCCACAAAGGCTGCGATACGCTCGAAGACGCTCTGCTTCTTCGTCAGGTAATTGCGATTGAGCGGGCTCATCTTAGGCAGTACATCGTAGAGATCCGTACCCTGATCGCTCGCATACTCACGCCGTAGCGAGGTCTGTATGTAGCGCCTAGCAGCCTCAGCGTTTAATCCCTCCTCAGCAATCAGCTCCTCCGCCTCACGCCACTGACGCTCCTGCGCATAGGAGAAGAAAGCTGTGATCACATCCGCCCTAGTCTCTAGAGCATCTAGGTCCGTATCATGGATAAAGTCCACAATCAGCCCCTCCTTAGCTCTACTGCCCACACTAGCTCGGATGATACGTCGTATCTCCTCGACGATATCCGACTTACTCATGTTCGCTTTATTATGCTCGAAGATTAGCCCCAGTATGTAGTCAAGGTTTATCTCCTGCGCCTTCAGCAGCGTAACCTCAAAGACCACATCGTCCCAATCACGGAGCGTCTCCTTAGGGGCATCACCCTGACGCTGCTTGTGGAGCCACTCACGAATATCGTTGTAGGTAGAGCGGTAGTTCTGCACAGCACGCTCTGGGAGTAGCTCCATCGTCATCATCTTCGCCAGCTCCTCCTCCGAGATCCCGTACGCTGCTCTAAAGGTTTCCACAGCCTCGGCATCCTCCTTGTCAATCTGCTGCAAAGCCCGCAGATGCACATACTCATCGAAGTTTTGCAACACATTGTCTATCCTCAGGTACTCACCAAAGAGCTTGACAAACGCCCGCTTGTCCTGCGTCTTCTCTATCTCGTCCACATCGGGGAAGCGTCTCTGTAGCTCCTGCACCACCTCTATATAACCGCGCTGCGCCTGATGAGTTTGCTCATCTGTAAAGCCCTCCAGATACTCCTTGTAGCTCCGCTCTAGAATCTCATAGGGCGACTTCTCATCGCCAAAAAGTCTCAAGGCCTCGACCGTCGCTGGCTCCAGATTTCTAAAGCAAACTATATTGCCTAGCGTCTTCGTCGCATCGTAGATACGATTCGTACGGGAGAACGCCTGCAGCAGTCCATGGTAACGCAGATTCTTGTCCACAAAGAGCGTATTCATACGGGGCGCATCAAAGCCCGTGAGAAACATCCCCACCACGATCAGCAGATCCACCTCACGATCCTTCATTCGCTTCGAGAGGTCCTGATAGTAGTTTTGGAAGCCATCGCTATCCACCCCAAAGTTGACCTTAAAGGCAGCGTTGTACTCATCGATCGCCTGCGAGAGAAACTCCTTAGCGCTGTAGTCCAGTGCCGATGGCTCGAAGCCCTCATCCATGATCTCCCCGATAGCACGCTGCTCCTCGTTGGGCGCATAGGAGAAGATCGTAGCGATCCGCAGCGGACGCAGCGCTCCAGCCTGTTGTCGCGTCAGCTCCTGGTAGTATAGCTTTGCAGCCTCTACACTGCTCACGGCGAGCATAGCGTTGAAGCCCATACTATCCCCCTGCGTGCGGTGAGTCTTGTCTCGATAGACCTTGAGGATATGCTCAGACACTTTACGAATGCGCTCAGGGTGTAGCAGGAGTGCCTTATTCTTTGCACTCTGTAGCTTCTCCTCATCTTGCTCCTGCTCGACAGCTTGGGACTGTGGGAGCACCGTGTTATAGTCCACCTTAAACTTCAGCACCTTCTCATCACGTATCGCATCGGTGATCACATAGGCGTGTAGCTGCTGCCCGAAGACGCTTGCCGTCGTATCGGCACCCAGTGCATTCTCAGGGAAGATCGGTGTGCCGGTGAAGCCAAACTGGTAGTACCGCTTGAACTTACGTCGTATGTTGCGCTGCGCCTCACCAAACTGCGATCTGTGACACTCGTCAAAGATAAAGACTACCTGCTCATTGTAGACCGCTAGACTGGTCTCACTCTTGATCAGGTTATTGAGCTTTTGAATCGTCGTGACAATGATCTTGCCCTTCGTCGTCTCAATGTTTTTCTTCAGTCCCGCCGTACTCTTGGAGCCAGTCACACTCTCCTCGTCAAAGCGCTTGTACTCCTTCATCGTCTGGTAGTCCAGATCCTTGCGGTCTACCACGAAGAAGACCTTGTCAATGAAGTCAATCTGTGCCGCCTTAAAGCTTGTGAGCGTCTTGCCCGAGCCGGTCGTATGCCAGATGTAGCCCCCGCCCTCGGGCTTGCTCCAGAGCTTAGCCTGGTAAGAGCTACGTATCTTCCAGAGGAGTCGCTCGGTGGCTGCGATCTGATAGGGGCGCATGATCAGGAGCGTATTGTTCTCGTCAAGGACCGAGTAGTGCAGGAGCACCTCGAGGAGCGTATTGCGCTGGAAGAAAGTCGCCGTAAAGTCCTTCAGGTCGCGGATTGGCTTGTTGTTTACCAGTGCCCAGTTAATCGTAAAGTCAAAGCTATTCTTATCGCGTGTCAGCGTATTGGCAAAGTAGCGGGTGTCGGTGCCGTTGGAGATGACAAAGATCTGCAGATACTTATAGAGCGAGTTCTCACTGTTGAAGCTCTCCTTACTATACCGATGCACCTGATTAAACGCCTCTCGTATCGCCACGCCACGCCGCTTCAGCTCTACCTGCACCATCGGCAGACCATTGACAAGGATCGTCACATCGTAGCGATTTGCCTCACTGCCCGTCTGCTCAAACTGATTGATCACCTGCACCTGATTGCGTGAGATCACCTTCTTGTCCACGATCCGTATGTTTTGCAGATGACCATCGTCGAAGGTAAAGTCCCACTCAGGTGAGTGCTGCACCTTGCGCGTACGATCCACGATGCTCTCACTAGGATTGTCTAGGTACTCTCTGAGGAGGCGCTGCCACTCCTCATCGGTAAAGGTCACCTCATTGAGTCGCTCCAGTTGCTCCCGCAGGTTGGCCAGGAGCGTTGCAGGCGTGTGTATGTCTGGGCGGTACTGGTAGCCCAGGGCCTCTAAGTCCTTGACCAACTCTTGCTCCAGCTCCGCCTCAGACTGGTAGCCTGCGGGTGGCTCCGACAGAGCAGCGTACTTGGTGTAGTCCTCTAGGACAATGTAGTTCGGCAACTGTGCGATCGTCTTGTACTGTGACATGGGGGGTAGAGGTTAGAAGTTAGAGATTAGAAGTTAAAGGTTAGAAGGAGAGGAGCGCATCGCGGTAGTACTCGTACTTCTTGCGTCGTAACTCTATCTCACGGGGCAAGCCCTCGCTAATAGAGTTCACCAGCGTGTCAAACTTGTCGAGTATCTCCACAATTCGCTCCTGCACCGCCAGCGGCGGGATGGGGAAACGGACTTCTCGAAGTCTTTTCATATCGACTGAGGGGAAGCTACTCTCATAGACATTGCGCTTGCACCACTCGCAGATAAGAAAGAAGTAATAGTAGGCAAACATGGGCGTGACCACGCCCATGAGCGATTCACGAATTGCAAAATTCGTGAATCGCTGATTCGCTAGCGAATCAGCAATTAGGAGAGCATGCTCTCCTATTGTAGCTGTTGTAGCCATAAGGATAGAGCCTGCCTTAAAGAGTCCCTTGCCTTTGACCGCCTCTGGGGTGATATGCTGTATAGAGTCCTCTAGTATGCGACCACTTGTCCTCAAGTCTTCCATCCGAAACCAAGGGATTGTCCCGCCCTCCCAGTAGACAGGATTAGACTTTGAGGGAGTGTAGCCGTTTCTCATCTCGAAGACCTCATCGAGAGGGAGCCACTCAACGGCAAAGGGGACGGAGAAGAGAAGGCTGTGGCACAGACCGTCGCTGGGCGAGAGGTCGAACGTGAGGAGCGCATCACGGTAGTATTGGTACTGTCGCTTGCGACAGTCCAGCTCCGCTTTCAACTCTGCCTCCAGCTCCGCTTCCAGCGCTGTAAACTTGTCCAGTATCCGCACCACCTCCTCCTGCACCGCTACTGACGGGATAGGGATCTCTATCTTGGCTAAGTCTTTAGTGTTTACACGTCTGACCTTGGTTCCAGTGATAAAAGTTCTTTTTTGCTTTTGGAAGTGTGTCGACTGAAAGAAGTAGGAGACATACTTAGGAGCCATCTTGTGTGTATAAAAGCAAGCGTCACTGCTTACTACAACCTCTTCCTTACCTAGCCAAGCTACGGCTTTACAGAGGTCTTCATCGTTTTCGCTTGTTGTAGCGATTACTAAGTCTCCACACTGAGCTTTCCGAGCTTTTTGAGCAAACCCTTCCGACACAAAGGTCTTTGTTTCAAAAGCGAATATTCCATAGTGGGTATATATCTGACCATAGTGAATACACCCTACACCTTCTGTTGTGAAGTCTTTCTTCTGTAACCCACTGCCTCGAGTGAACTCCCCGACCTCACCAAGGAGGCACCACTCAACGGGGACTCCTTGTAGTAGTCTGTCTATGTACTTCATCGTGGGGTGGCTATGCTTTGTTGTGTGCTGTGGTTGTTTCCATTTTGGAAATAACCACTTCTTCCCATAGCATCTCTATGAGTTGATCTTCTCAACGATTGCATCGATGTCACTGCGGAGCTGGTTGATACGAGCGACCGTCTCGGCGATCTCACTCTGGAGGAGGTCTATGTCGATCTCTTCGGTCTGATCCTCTGGCTCCACGTAGCTGGTCACGGAGAGGTTGTAGTCGTTCTCGACGATCTCAGCGTACGGCACCGATGTGGCAACGTGTGCCACGGGCTCTTTGTCGGCAAAGATCTGAATGATGTGGGCGATATGCTCCTCGGTGAGGATGTTGTTGTTCGTCTCCTTCTTATAGAACTCCTCGTCACTGGGATAAACTGGATCGTGTCGTCTGCCTTGTGCTTCGAGAGTACCAATATGTTTACCGCAATGCTGGTCCCGTAGAAGAGGTTGGGCGGGAGCGCTATAACCGTCTCCACAAAGTTATTGTCGACAAGGTACTTGCGGATCTTCTGCTCACGTCCTCCACGATAGAAGATACCGGGGAAGGAGACGATAGCCGCCCGCCCACGTGCCGAGAGGTAGTGCAGCGCATGAAGGATAAAGGCAAAGTCCGCCTTGCTGTTGGGAGGTAAGACCCCTGCTGGCGCAAAGCGGTCATCGTTGATCAGCGTGGGGTCTTTGTCGCCTACCCACTTCACCGAGTAAGGAGGATTGGATACGATCGCATCAAAGGGCTTCTCATCATTGTGCTTGGGGTCAAGGAGCGTGTCGCCTAGCTTGATATCAAACTTATCGTAGTTGACCCCGTGGAGGAACATGTTCATTCTCGCTAGGTTGTAGGTCGTGTAGTTTTTCTCCTGCCCGAAGAAGCCCTCCTCGATCTGATGTGCGTCAAACTGTCGCTTAGCCTGTAGCAGCAGCGAGCCAGAGCCACAGGCAGGGTCGTAGATTTTATTGACCCGATCTAGTCCATGCATGGCGAGACGGGCGATCAGCTTGGAAACATCTTGTGGTGTAAAGTATTCGCCGCCCGACTTGCCCGCATTGGCTGCATAGTTGGAGATGAGGAACTCATAGGCATCGCCAAAGATATCAATCTCATGCTGCTCCGTATCGCCAAAGTCTAGGCTCGCCACGCCAGTGAGTACGGCTGTGAGGCGACGGTTCTTCTCCTCGACGGAGTTGCCTAGGCGGTTGCTCGTCGTGTCAAAGTCGGCAAAGAGCCCCTTGATATCAGCCTCAGAGGGGTAGCCCGCAGCAGATCCCTCGATCGCATCAAAGATTTGCCGTAGCTGCACATTGAGATCGGGGTTGTGATGCGCCTCACGGGTCACATTGACAAAGAGCTGACTGGGGTAGATGAAGTAGCCCTTCGTCTTGACGGCGTCATCCTTGATCTCGGGCGAGATACTGTCATCGGGTAGCGTGGCGTAGGTGACATCGGGGTCGCCCGCCTCCATGTGGCTGGCGAAGTGCTCGCTGATGAATCGGTAGAAGAGTGCGCCCAGGACAAACTGCTTGAAGTCCCAGCCGTCGACAGCTCCACGCACTTCGTTGGCAATGCCCCAGATGGCTGCGTGTAGCTCGTCTCGTTGCTTAGTACTAGTCATAGAGATTGATGATTCGATCTTATACGGACAAAGTTACTCTTTCTAGCCCAGTAGGCAAGCATGGCTGTTGTAGGACATTGAGACGAGTAGCGACATGTAGGGACGCTCGGGACGTGTAGCCCGTGTAGGGACGCACGATCTGTGCGTCCGTTCCCGTTAAAACAACGACGCTGTAACATTTGACGCAACGGACGCTGTAACCTTTGATACAACGGACGCACAGATCGTGCGTCCCTACAAAGGGCTACACGTATTGCTGTACTACAACGGACGCTGTAACATTTGATACAACGTGTAACGGCTGTAGGGACGCACGATCTGTGCGTCCGTTCCCGTTAAAACAACGACGCTGTTACATTTGACGCAACAGCCTTTACACGTCCCGTTTTGATACAACGGACGCACAGATCGTGCGTCCCTACAAAGGGCTACTCGTCTCTCCTCGCGAGGAAATCGGGAAGCGTCAGGGAGGAAAGGAAATTTCCCTACGGAGCCGAGAAATGAAACTTCGGAAGAATGAAATGAAACTTCGGAAGAATGAAATCGAAGTTCCGAAGAATTT
>CABQOJ010000051.1 GCA_902465775.1 uncultured Porphyromonas sp.
AGGAGGAGGGCGAAGTCGGCGAAGACTTGATCAAGAAGCTTGAGTTTGACAAGATTACGGGCGACCTGCTCGACCCGCTACAAGGAGAGGTGACGCCAGATGCGCTACGTCGTATGGCGATCCACTACTCAGATGGTGTGATCCTTGGTCAGGAGTCTGTCTCTCCCGAGCTCATCGAGTACCTTCGCTCGGAGCCTGACCACAAAGTGCTGGGGTACCCCGGGCCAGCGGTAGATCACGCTCAGGCTTATGTAGACTTTTATCGCAGCTTTACGGAGTAAGAGCTTCCCTTTCCGACATATAAAGCGAAGCCCCTAGCGATCGACTCGGTCACTAGGGGCTTCGCTATATAGTTCTTATTGGTCTTGCTGTTCGCCAATGGAGGGGGGTAGGCTCATCGCACCGTAGCTCTGCAGTAGCGTACGTCCTACGGGGCATAGCCAGCAGCGACGAGGCTCGCAGTAGCTCCCGTAGAGCTGCAGGAGGGCTTGCGAGTCGTAGGCACTGCGGGGACGTAGCCCTTCGTTTACAAAGCGCTTCACGACACTGTTGCGCTCAGCGGGTAGGTCGTGCGCACTCATCAGCGAGTCCTTCGCTAGGGAGAGCCCGAGGAGGTCGCGCTCCTGTGTGAGGTAGTACTGGAGCGGTATGACCACATTGATCGCAATGCTCTCGACCGTCGCCCGTCCTATGGTGCCGAGCTGAGCATCCGTCTCGCTGCCCCAGTGGTAGTGCCGCTGCCAGTAGTCGGTCGGGGTGACGGTGAGCAGCTGCTCCAGATGAGCCAGAGACGATGTGCGGAGGAGCTCTCCTGGCAGATTGTCGCTACGATAGTAGAGCGCTGCGAGATAGGCGAGCCGACGATGCGGGAAGGCACTCGGACGGAGCCGCAGCATGCGTATCGTGCCAGGTGATAGGGGAGAGAGGTGGTACTTGTGCGATAGGAAGGTAAACTCCTCTTTTAGTTGCTCTCGGTACTGGTCTACTTCGGGAGATATTGGCGCACTCTCCAGTAGTCCGCCCACACCGAGGAGCAGCGCTTCAAGGGCTAGTGGCGAAGTCTTGTGCTTCAGTAGGATTGACGGCGGGAGTTGGCGAGCTATTTGTTCGAAAGCATCATTATTTACCTTGCCCCCTAGATAACGCATCAGGAAAAGGTGCGTCACCGCAGCCAGGTCGCCTTTGAAAAAGCTCATCGCCGTCTCAATCTGCTGACACTTTTTCTCCAGTCGCTCACGAGTCAGCTGCGCAAACCAATCGGTCTGCAGACGCTCCGGTAGCTGGCTACAAGCCTCCCCACAGCGAGGGATCTGCGGTGCCTCTGTGAGTTGCTGCGCTATGGCCAGCAGATCAGGATTGATCTGCATACGGCAGGTGATCGGTGGCGTGCCAGCTTGTAGAGAGATGGGGCCATCGTCCTGCAGCACGATATGTAGGAGCACATTATTGTAAGCTGGATCCAGCTGGTGCCCATGGCGTAGCCAGTCCGTCGCCTGGCAATGAATCTCCCCATTGCCCGCCCAGGTCAGAGGCCCTATGCGTAGCTTGAGATTGCTAAAGTCGGGCCCGCCATTCGTGTTGTACCGCCCTGGGTCAATGACGATCGGCGTGACCCCCTCAGGGATACAGGGGTGTGGCTCGAAGGTGAGCGACTCGTAGAGTCTATTGCCCCAGATCTGGTGTAGCCACATCTCCTGCATAGTTCGTGCGAATAGGTCAGATGTAGTCCTGTCCAGACTCGATCTCCACGTCGGTCACATAGTTCTTGATACTCTGCTCTGCCTCCCGCTTGCAGATGAGTAGCACGTTGCCATGCTTAGCGATGATACAGTCATCGACCCCCTGCACGACCGCCAGCAAGTCGGGATCGTCGATGTAGAGGATATTATTCATCGACTCGTAGAATCGGGTTTTCTGGTGGTTCGTCACATTGCCCGTCTGATCTTTCGAGCTTTGGTCGTAGAGCGCTCCCCAGGTACCTAGGTCAGCCCAGCCAAAGGTCGCGGGGGTGACAAGCACGTTGTCCGCTTTTTCCAAAACCCCGTAGTCGATCGATATACTAGGGCAGTAAGGATAGATCTCCTCGATCGCCGCCCGCTCACGGTCGGTGCCGAAGTCACTGGCCCGCTCGGTAAAGAGTCTGCTCACCTCAGGCATATACTTGGCAAAAGCATCTAGGATCGTCTTGACACTCCAGACGAACATACCGCTATTCCAGAGAAACTCGCCACAGGAGACAAATATCTCGGCCATCTCACGGTTAGGCTTTTCGGTAAAGACCTTCACCTTGTGGTACTGTCCGTCAAGCGCCCTTTCGCTAGAGTCCACTTGTATGTAGCCATAGCCCGTCTCAGGAGCTGTAGGCTTGATACCCAGCGTCAGGAGGTAAGGGTGGAGGGCAGCGAAGCGGAGCGACTGGCTGACCGTCTGGACGAAGTTGTCCTCGTTCATGATGATATGATCCGATGCCGCCACGACGATCGACGCCTTCGGGTCTCGCTGCTGGATATGGTAGCAAGCGTAGGCGATACATGGAGCCGTGTTTCGTCTCAGAGGCTCCGTGAGGATCTGGTCACGCGTGAGCCCCGGGAGCTGCTCGAGGGTCAGGTCGACATAGTCCGCATGCGTGACGATGTATATATGGTCCTCAGGGACGATACGTAGGAACCGCCTGTAGGTGTCCTGTAGCAGCGAACTGCCAGTCCCGAAGAAGTCTAGGAATTGCTTGGGTCGTGACTGCCGTGAGATAGGCCAGAAGCGACTTCCCACCCCGCCACTCATGATGACACAATAGTAATGCTCCATGTAAATCTGCGATGAGTTAGTTTGTTGCTACAAAGCTACTAATAAAATAGCTGTGGAGCAAAGCCTCCCCCCTTGTGCAGAACGAGCTACACACGGAGTTGCGTTTTGGAATGGAAGACATGACCTGGAGATTCAAGAAAGTTGTTTTCTGCTTGTGCGAGTTTATTTGTACCTTTGAAAGAATATCTCTTGGACTATCTCTATGAATAGACTCGATATGGCTCTGGCGACGACGGCTTTGCGTCGCTTCGCAAAGCGCTCCCGTGTGGACTTCCTATCCTATAGCAGGTGCGTGTGCCTCTCTCTAGTTGCGCTCTTGCTGGCTCTGCCCGCTGTGGCCCAGCTTGCGACACCGATCCCTGCGACTATAGCGACGGATCTGAGCGAGCGTCACGCTACGCTACGTAATGCCCAGGAGGCTTACCCGCTACATGCGGTCTTCCGTACGGACCAGACGAGTTCGTTGCGACAGCAAGAGGAGACGGCTTCGTCAGGGCTGCGACTCCTAGAGCTACCCGCCGTGGAGTATCGTCAGTTGCCTGAGAGCCAGCTGTGGGGTGACTGGATCACGACCGCTTCGGGCGAGCGAGCTTGGCGAGGAACTCTGCAGCTTGAGGAGGCTGGCTGGAATACGCTTTACTTTGGCGACTACCAGCTGAGCCGTGGCGATATGCTTATCATTGCAAATGAGGCGGGCGAGGTGCGAGGCGCTTTTACCGAGGCAAACAATGTCGCCTCCCATAGCCTCACGACTGCACCGCTCTATGGCAAGCGCTTGACTATATACTACTATCCCGCATCTAGTCAGGAGGAGTCGCTCCCGTGGCGACTGGAGGGGATCACGACCGCTCTGCTCTCTACCATCGGAGAGGAGCTACCGCCTCCAAACGGTGATCATAGGGGGGGAGGCTCTCCTTTCTTTATCGTGAAGGGGCTGGAGTGCGCAGAGGCTACGGTGCGACACCCTGAGGTGAGTCGCATCGCTCGCAGTGAACTCTTGCTTGTGGTGCGGGGGTCCTCCTTTTCGTCAGGCACACTCATCAACAATAGTCGCCAAGATGGGGATGCGCTCGTCCTAACCGCAGCCCACTGTCTCAACAATAGCTATAAGAATAGATCGCTCGACTATGTGCGTCAGAGTGCGGAGCAGACGGTCTTTTACTTCAACTACTTTAGCCCTACGGGCGACCCGCTGATCAATGGCATAGAGGAGCAAACGCTAGCGGGTGCCGAGCTGGTCGCCTTCAATGAGGAGCACGACATGTGCCTGCTCCGCATCACGGGCGTTAGGCCCGATGTGCCACAGGGACAATGTGCTATACCGCCTAGCTATCGTCCCTACTTCGCGGGGTGGAATGCGGAGCGCGACTTTCCTGCGCCTGTCATCGGCATCCATCACCCGCTAGCCTCCGTACGTCGCTACAATAGAGCGGACGAAAAGCCCCCTCTAGAGAGCTACGATATGGCTTCTGTGCCAGTCCGATGGGTCAATTCGCACCTACACATTAAGAAGTGGGATCTCGGGACGACAGCATCCGGCTCCTCGGGGTCGGGGCTCTTTGACAAGAATCATCACCTCATCGGGGCACTCACGGGGGGAAGCTCTTTCTGCAACTCTCCGTACAACGACTATTACTACGCTCTGAGCGAAGTCTTCACGGGCTATCCCGATGATAAGTGTCTGAAGCCTCACCTAGCTCCTACGAGTGACCAAACGATACTGGAGGGACTCAATCCTTTTGCCACAAATCCTCCCGTGCGCCTCTCGCACCAGCTCTACAGTCTGATGCGTGACAGTGTGCTGATACGCAGGGACGACGCTACGATCGGGGGAGTTGCTGTGCGCTACGACATTGACACCTTCGTGCAGTATCTAGGCTCTGTGCTGGTCCTAGGCGCTATGCAGGAGTGGACGCCTGTGACGCTCACTATCTATGGCGACGAGGGTGGCAAGCCTGGCAAGAAGCTCTACGAGCAGACGTTGCCAAGGCCTTCGTATCTATTAGTAAATGATGCGGGACAAAGTCCGCAGCAACGAACACTCTCGGATGCTTTCCAAGCCTTCTTCCCAGCGAAAGAAGGGGAGCCCCTGAAGCTCTCCTCAGGCTCTTACTACATAGCTCTTGAAGGGCTTGCTGGAGAGCCCCTGTCGTTGCCTTTACTACTAAGCAAAGCACAGCCACACGACACTCCCTATGCGTGGCATCTCGTCGGCTCTAACTGGGAGCCGGCACAGCTAGGCGGAGCTCCTTACCTGGGGCACTACTGGATAGATCCTATTGTGGCGGGACATCTCAAGGAGGGTGGGACGTCCGATCTGAAGTCTACAGATACGCCTCGCGTGATCCTCGCTGGGGAGCGCTTATACCTTCTATTACCAGAGGCGTGGCTCGCAGGAGATGCTTCTGCAGAGCTAGAGCTCTTCGCAAGCACTGGGGAGCGCCTGTTGTCGTATCCACTGACGATGTCTCACACGTCGCTATCTCTTGCCGACTACGCCTTGCAGTCTGGCATTTACTTCGTCCGTCTTACAGGTGCCGGCCAGCGGTACAGCTGTAAGCTCATTTGCCCATAACCACTTAACTAGACAGTTTACTTACACACTTAATATATGCGTACAATATCCTCTACAGCCATCACAGACTTGGTGGAGAAGCTTTGCATAGAGGCTTGTGTCAACCTTTCGCCCGACATAGAGGCTGCCATGCAGCAGGGTGCCAAGCAGGATCGCTCGCCTCTAGCACGAAACGTACTGAACACGATCATCGAAAATGTTCACATAGCGCGCAGTGAGCGTGCTCCCATGTGCCAAGATACGGGCATGACCGTTATCTTCGTCGATATGGGACAGGACCTACACGTCGAGGGTGATCTGATCGAAGACGCCATCAACGAGGGCGTCCGCAGAGGCTACACCCACGGCTACCTGCGCAAGTCCGTCGTGAGCGATCCGATACATCGACACAACACAGGCGACAACACGCCCGCCGTCATCCACTACCGCATCGTGCCGGGAGATCAAATGCACATCACCGTCGCTCCTAAGGGATTCGGCAGTGAAAACAAGAGTGCTCTTTCGATGCTTACTCCAAGCCAAGGGGTAGCAGGCATCAAGCAGTTTGTCCTCGACACCATCTCGCACGCTGGGGGCAACCCCTGTCCGCCGATCATCGTCGGCATCGGCATCGGTGGTACGATGGAGCGGTCGGCAGAGCTGGCCAAGCGCGCTCTACTACGTCCTATCGGTGAGCGTCATCCCGATCCAGCCGTGGCGGAGATCGAGGAGGAGCTACTCCAAGAGATCAATAAGATGGGCATCGGTCCAGCTGGCTTCGGTGGAGACACCACGGCCCTAGCCGTTGCTATCAATACGGGTGCGACACACATTGCCGGGCTGCCCGTAGCGGTCAATATCAGTTGCCACGCCACACGTCACGCTGAGGGTACACTATAATATATAGAGACATGGAAGAGAAGAAGATACTCAGAGCCCCCTTTACGACAGAGATGATTACTCCGCTCAGAGCGGGAGATATGTGCTACATCTCGGGGACTATATACACAGCACGTGACGCGGCGCATTTGCGTCTTGTCGAGATGCTAGAGCGAGGCGAGGAGATGCCCTTTGACTTTGAGGGGCAGGTCGTTTACTATGCGGGTCCTTGCCCAGCTAAGCCTGGACAACCTATCGGCTCCGTCGGTCCCACCACGGGAGGACGAATGGATGCCTATTCGCCCAAGCTCATAGCGCACGGCTTGCGAGTGATGATCGGTAAGGGCTTGCGTAGCCCAGAGGTCGTCGACGCGATCAAGAAGTACCAAGGCGTATACTTTGCCGCTATCGGTGGGGCAGCCGCTCTGATGGGCAAGTGCGTCAAGGAGGCCGAGGTGATTGCCTTCGACGATCTAGGCCCCGAAGCGATTCGCAAGCTACGCGTCGAGGAGCTCCCGGTCATCGTTGCCGTAGACTGTCTCGGAGGAGACGTCTACTCGCTCGGTCGCTCGCAGTACGCCCGTCGCTAGCGCCTACTCTACCTGCCAAGGATACGAAAAAGAAGTTAGAGATTAGAGGTTAGAGATTAGAAGCTAGCTCCTAGAAGCACTAGTGCCACTAGAAGCACTAGTGCTACTAGCCCTCCCCTTCTGGAAAATTGAAAATATCCACGGAGCAAACGAAAATTCCCCACGGAGGGGCGAAATAAAAGTTCGGAAGAATGAAGTGAAACTTCGGAAGAAGCAAATCAAAGTTCCGAAGAATTTTTCCGTTCCTCACTGAAAAATCAAAAGTCCCCACCGAGGGATTCTCGATTTCCTCCGTAGAGGCTGAGGCGAACTCATCCTGTATAATGCGTCAGTTGTGGAATTTGTGGGCATGCGTCGGTTTCAAAAATTATTGTACCTTTGCTTCCACGATTCGAGGGGGCCTGTGCGTGTAGTCGCACGGTAGCAACCCGAGGGAGTGCCATGCGGAAATAGCTCAGTTGGTAGAGCATCAGCTTCCCAAGCTGAGGGTCGCGAGTTCGAGCCTCGTTTTCCGCTCTGTATAGGGTAGGACGGTATTCAGGTGCCGTCCTATTTTTGTTTTGAAGGCTCCCTGCTCTTGATCTTATCTTCTGACACATCGAGCTACAATGGCACGAAGGTGATTATCGTTATTGATAATTTCCAGAGTTGTTGTATCTTTGCTGTGTACTAGCTGGCGTACATCTATGAATGTAACGACTGACGATGAAGCTTTGATAGAGCTGTATTTGAGAGGCAAGACCTCAGACAAGAGATATAAGAAAGTCCCGATACAAGCGATCAAAGGGTTCAAGAAGGCGGTGGATATAATGAAAGCAGTAAATCGGATCGAAGATCTCTTTCGGTTCAATGGATTGCGCTACGAGCGGTTGGTAGGAGATCGTAAGGGGCAAGAGTCAGTTCGATGTAATGACACTTGGCGTCTGATCTTTAAGAGCTACCCTCAGGAAGGCAGTGTAGTTATCACAGAGATATGTCTAATTGAAATATCGCATCACTATGGCTAAGTTTAGTTTGAATCAAGCCGTCCCCTTTGAGTCT
>CABQOJ010000052.1 GCA_902465775.1 uncultured Porphyromonas sp.
AGTTTGCCTCAGCATCAGAGACGATGTAGTAGCTCTTCTCCTCGCCCTTCTTCTTATTGAGCAGGCGCACATGGTTCAGTATCTGCACCTCATCGGTCTTAATCTGCGAGGGCTCCAGCACACGGGCATTGCCCAGCTGAGCCTTGAGCATAGCGATCTTGTCCTCGAGGTGAGCCTGCGCCTCCTTGGCAGCATCGTACTCAGCATTCTCCGAGAGATCGCCCTTGTCACGCGCCTCAGCAATCTGCTGTGTGACCTTGGGTCGCTCCTCAGCCTCCAGCTGCTTGATCGTATTATTGAGGGCGTCATATCCCTCTTGGGTCATATAGTAATATCCCATAGATGATTAGGTGATAATGGTGTCTAATTCAGTCTAGTGCGTATCCTATGAGCTACACCCCGCCAGCCATCTATCGGCTGGCAAATGGCGCCTCATAGATACAAAACAAATGAGGACTTACTCCCACACAGCACCCCCTATCGTCTAGAAGAGCCACATCAGAGAAGCCTCGTCATATATTGAGATGCGCTACGCCGTCCGCACATCTTCCTTACTGAGTGCAAAGGTACTAAAAAAACGTTTCATCCCCACCCTTCTGATCTCTCCTCAATACTGCAACTCAAACAGCTATATCCGATTCCATTAGGCCCTTAAGGTTTAGAATGCTCGTGGCGTTGGGCCTTTAGAACAAAAGATTCTTCCCGAAAAGCTTGCAGGTTAAGAAAATTGTCGTACCTTTGTGGTCCGGGCGAGTGCCACACGGCCAGCTCCCTGTGAATCCCCCAGGGCTTGATCGCAGCAAGGGTAGCGGGTTGTAGCGGCGCGATGTGGATTGCTCGCCCTTTTGCCTCTTTAGCTCAGTTGGTAGAGCACGTGATTTGTAATCTCGGGGTCGTTGGTTCGAGTCCGACAAGAGGCTCTCTCACAAGGCTAGTCCTAGAGACCATATCTACAGTTTGACGAGCAGATTGCTAAGCTTAGCAGTCTGCTCGCTTTGTGTATACAGATCCGCCCTCGCCTAGCTCAAGTCTTAGCATCTAGCCCAAGCTTCACGGGCAGGGGCGGGGAATGGTTGCTGGGAACGGGCGGGAGCGTCTGAATTACGGACTTTGTGTCCTACAGATTTGGACCAGTTGTTGCGTTGCTCTTCTTTATGGACTGCTGAGCCGTGTCTAGACTACAGGCCGATCTTGAGTACACTAGAGTGCAGTCGCGATGGTCATCTATATTACCTTTGCATTGCTTCTCTACTAGAGATTCGCAAAGTGATAACGAGAGCTCCACAAATCTGAACTCCACCAGCTCGTAGCTGGGACTCTCTGGACACTCAGTGACGCATGACTCTCGCCTCCTCACATACCGGGACTAACTTCCCGAAGCTAGCTTTTACCATGGAACTTGAGCTAGGCGATGCCTATAAAAAAGGTGGCGAGCACCTCACGATCGAGGGACTCGCCACCATTTTCTTTTTCGGAAGAGAGCTCTACTTACTCACACGTTAGAGGAAATCCTCCGTATGATCTGAGAGCCTCTAGACTCTAATCTTACTGCTTGACCACTAGACGGTCAGCACCAGACACGCGTACCACGTAGGTACCAGCGGGATAGCTAGCGAGGCTGACCACAGCGCTACCCGTAGCGTCCGTACGAGCCGTACCAACGAGCGCACCCGTCAGGTCGTAGAGCAGGATGTTGCTATCAGCGCCTGCACCTACCACGTGGAGTAGCTCCTGCGTAGGGTTCGGGTAGAGCTGTATGTCGAGCTCCTCGACGGCAGCGACAGCAAGATTGGCCTCCTCAACGATATGGCCAAAGACGTTCCAACCCTTAGCCTTGCTGTAAGCCTCCTTAGCGCCCTCCTTAACATAAAGCGTAGCATCCTCGGGGGCGTAAATATCCCCAAAGGTTGCCTCATTGATGACGGGAGGCTCTACACTATACGAGTAGACAGACTTGATAATCTGACAGCCAGTGAAGGTGTTAGCCGCGATCGAGCAACCAGCTGGGATATGCACCTCCTTGAGTGCAGAAGCTAGTCCGAAGGCTCCCTTGCCAAACGAAGTGCAGCTAGGCATATAAGGCACCTTCTCTAGTGAGCGGTCATAGTAAAATGCGGAGTCGCCGACCGAGACAAGCTGAGGCGTGACACCCTCGGTCCATCCGAACGACTTCATAGCCGCATTGTAGGTAAGTGCCATCTCATCGATACGCTCCAGCGATGCTGGGAGTGTCAGCTCCTTGACTCTTGGATTATAAGCGAGAGCGAGGCGCGTGATCTCCTTGAGACCATCCGATAGCGTCAGCTTACCCTCCATACCGATCGCTTGATTGCCTGTAGGTAGGTAGAGTAGCTTCGAGCCATCTGCCGTGTAGAGGACACCCTTGACACTCTTAAGAGCCGTATTGCCCGTGGCAACCTCGACATCCGTCAAGTGTATAGGAGTTAGGAAGGCTCCTGGCTGTATCGAAGTGACCTTAGCCCCTAACGTGTAGCTGGTAGCCTTGAGACCCGCTGGGTAAGCGATGAGCTTCGTCTGATCCTTACTGTAGAGGACATCCGCTATCGTTGAGAACGACTCATTAGCCTCTGGCACGACAAACTTCGTCAGAGCCGTGCAGAAGAGGAATGCACGATCACCGATGCCTTTAACCTTATTATTGAGTGTCAGCGAAGTCATCTGGATGGCGCCCTCGAAGGCTAGCGGAGCAATGTAAGTCACCTCATCAGGTAGTACTGCATCACCCGCAGGCTTCCACTTGTATAGTACGCCATCGACGATGTTCGGATCCGTATCAGATACAGAAGGTTTGCTACAAGTTAGGTTCACCTCGACATCCTCCTTGAGGCTCTCGATCGTGTAGGTCAGCTCGCGGTTGTTAGCTTGTGGCTCACGATTGACCTGCCACTCATCGACGGTGTAGCCCTCAGCAGGGTGTGCCGTAAAGACGAGCTTGCTACCAGCCTTGACTGCCTGACCCGTTTTGATCTCGACACCATTAGCCGTAGCGGTGAGCGTGCCAGTCTTCTCATTGAAAGAGGCAAACTTCACTCTAAAGTGTCCCGCCAGACGTTCAAAGTCGACCTGTATCTCTCGTGAGTCGCGCACTTCGCAGCGATAGGTGGACTTACCATTCTGTTCAGCTATCGGCTTAAGCTCGCCTCCTATCTCAACCTGCTCGAACCAGTCAGCGATGCGGTAGCCCTCCTTAGGCGTAGCGGTAAAGTTGAGCATCGTACCCATAGGCACACGATCGCCAGACTTCACCTCTTTACCATTATCCAGTGCACAGGTCAGTGTACCCATCTGAAGGTCACGACTACGGAAGTAAACGTCAGCACCCTCTGGACGTGCCTCAAAGGTCACCTCCACCTTTAGATTTTCGGTTAGGTCCTTAACCTCGTAGATTTGAGGGAACTTCGGATCACCCTCTACGGTCACGACATCTCCATTGACACGCCACTCCTTGATCTGCTGCTCAACCCTAGGGATCGCCTTAAAGCTAATAGGAGAGTGCTCTAGGAGCATGTCACCATCCTCAACATTCTGAGCTCCAGTCGTCCAAGCCTCCAGCTGACCATCGCCAGTATAGCTGTAGTTTACCTTGTAGCGTTGCTGTGTCCCTGCGGGAGCACCGACGACGATCTGGCACTTCTTCAGCTTCTGCGCCAGCTCCGTCTTGATCGCCTCACTAGCGACATAGACGGTCGTCGTCTCCTTGTCAGGCCAGAGCGTCTCTAGACCAGAGATCGAATTGCTCAAGTGCAGGTCTACGACACGCAGCGAGCCCACACCGCTGAAAGATGAATAGTCCAACTTCATACGCTCCAAGCGAGGCAGATAAAGCTCTGCGAGCTTAGTACAGTTGATAAAAGCACCAGTACCGATCTCCTGAGCGTAGGGTAGCTCTAGACGCTCTAGTGCTCCACAGCCAAAGATAGCGTTATCACCGATAGCCTTGCACTCCTCGCCAAGGGTCACCTTTTGGACACCTCCCGCCAATACGCGTAGCACGCCATCAGCACGGGAGATGAGCGCACCCTCGGCTGCGAGGTAGTTAGCGCAACCCTCCTCGAGCGTCAGCGAGGTGAGGCTGGTACTGTTTTGGAAGGGGTTGTCCACGATAGACTCGAGCGACTTGCCCAGTGAGAGCGTTGTCAGTGCGTTTGCATTTTCAAAGGCCTTCTCCCCGATTGTCTTGATCTTCGGCAGATCGAGTGCCTCCAGAGCCGTACAACCCTCGAAGCTGTGGCTACCCACGCTCTCTAGCTTAGGAGCCTTGATGGTCTTGATACCCGTGCAACCCTTGAAGGCGTTGTCACCGATCTTTGTCACCCCGTTAAGGTCTACGCTGGTGATATTGGTATTGCTGACAGGGTCTGAGGTACCCCATTCGCCAGGGATCTCCTCGCCAGGAGAGTAGAAGCAGTTTGCAGCAATCTCAGTAACCCCATCGGGGATCTGGATAGCTCCAGTCGCATCACCCCAAGAGGTCAATACGTTACCCGACACCGTCTGCGCGGCAAGAGCCGTCGCCGAGAGGACGAGTAGGAGTAGTAAGCTTGTTATTCTCTTCATAAAGTAATCTGTTAGTAAAACATTAAGTTACGTAGTGCACTTTCGTGCACAGAGACTCCGAATATACGGAGCTGCCTGGTCTAAGTACTCTGAGTAGCATCTAAGCCCAAAACTTAGCAGACAATTGGGGGGCAAAGGTACAGAAAAATAATTACAGATCAGTGGTAAATAAGGAGCGATGCCTCACTGTTAGAGGACGTTAACTTACACTTTCGCATCTTTATACTCAGACTTCCTTCGTATAAGTGCGCAGACAATTCGGATCGCCACGTGGATAATTCGGATTCTCCACCGAGGAAGCTAAAATTCTCCACCGAGGTGCGAAACATTTCCTCCGAAGTTTCATTTCATTCTTCCGAAGTTTCGTTTCATTCCTCCGAAGTTTTATTGCTCGCCTCCGTGGGGAAAAAAAATTATCCACGTGGCGATTTTTGATTTCTCACGTGACTGTCCCATAAGATTCCTTTGACACACAACGACTTAGTCGCAAATCTCCTTCAACATGCTCAAAAAAAATTTACCGAAGTCGCTTCGATTGATCGAAGATGTCAAACGATTGATCGAATTTGACAAACAAGGGCCGAAACTTTTTCTCTACTTTTGTACTAGAAACCCTGGAGAAGTCCATTTTCAATGAAAATAGCGGCTCTAAATACACAACAAAACAACTACTAATCTAGTGAACCTAGCTCTTGGCATATCATATCTTCTAGAGCAACAGTCGAATGTTTCGCTGAGACATTCCTCCTTATGCCTCCCTCTATCTAGTTGGCACCTCGCCTTCGCTCGCTCTTCGTCTCTTCATGAGCATGAGTTTGGGTTGACTGCGTGGAGTACGGATATGACCGCAATGCTAGAGAGAGAGAGAGAGAGAGTAGCTCGTACCGCTCCAACTCGTCTTCTTCCGCTTTCACTACACATCGCCACCAAACAACCCAAGGGCTTATCATTTTTGTGAACTACCTTATCGGTAAAGCGACACAGTCGCTCTACCCCACTCGTTGTGTCTTAATCTCTTTGCCACTTGTTAAGCTACCCCCTCGTTTAGTCAAGACGACCTTTTGCTTACACACTCTATCCGATACACACCCATACGCTTTATCTATCCTATGATGCATCACTATCGTAACACACAGAGGGCGCTCTTAGCCCTCCTCACTGGTTGCCTACTACTCCTACTACCTACACAGGGAGAGGCGCAAAAGGTAGCTGGCAAGGTTAACTTCCTCTATGGAGCTACCACAGCACCAAACGCTGCAGCCGAGTTTAGACTAGGCAAGCAGCTCACACTAGAGATAGGTGGCGGCGGGAGCCTATGGGCTTTTGACGAGGACACCCGATACAAGCATTGGCTATTCCAGCCTGAGCTGCGCTGGTGGGCTTGTGATGTCTTCAATGGACACTTCCTAGGACTACACCTTCACACGGGACAATATAATATAGGAGGTATCAATATCCCCGTCGGGAGACTCAAGGCGTTCAACAATCATCGCTTTCAGGGCTACTTCTACGGCGCAGGCCTATCCTATGGCTATCAGTGGATACTCAGCAAGCATTGGAACGTAGAGACCTCCATCGGAGGTGGCTACGCACGCATACATTACGAGAAGTTTCCCTGCGCTACTTGTGGCACCAAGGAGGATGAGGGAGCATACAACTATTGGGGCGTGACACGCGCCACGATGTCGCTCATATATCTCTTTTAACCTAGACGAACAGCTTGACTATGAACAAGATCAAATACGCCCTAGTGGCCATATCACTGCTACTGACGCTCCCAGCTGCTCTCTCAGCTCAGAGACCTTATATCCATCAGATCTCAGTGGATCATCTAGAGGTGAGCAAAGCGACAGATATCGTGACCGTACAGATGGATATCGTCCTCGACGGGCTCAACCTTCGATCCAACGACCTGCTGCGTCTCTCACCCGCACTGCGCTTGAAGGATAGTGGCAAGGTGGTCGAGCTACTACCCCCAGTACAGATCGAGGGGCGTAAGCGTAGCATCATACAGGAGCGCAAAGCCTCTACCGGGATCCGCGATGAGTGGGACACAGAGGCACTACAGTCTCTACGCCGTAAGAATGGCACCGCACAGCGAGTCACCTATAGCTACACCATCCCCCGCAAGGAGTGGATGAGTCAGGCCGATCTACTCCTCGTGGAGCGTGTCTATGGCTGCTCCGACTGCTTCAAGCTTGAGGAGACACAGGTGCTCCGTACCCCCTTCCTCACAGATCCCTACCTACCGAACTATCAGCTCTCTTATATCGTTCCTGAAGTTGAGCCAGTCAAGGCGCGTGCCGACAAGCATATAGCAGTGCTCAACTTCCGCTTGGCTAAGCACGACCTAGATTCCAACTACAAGAACAATGGACAGGTCCTAGCTGAGGTGCGTAAGGTGATGGATGAGATCACGGGAGACAAGAATATCAAGGTGACACAGCTCTCTGTCGTAGGATACGCTTCTCCCGAGGGTACCTTCAGCTACAACAAAGCACTGGCAGAGCGTCGCTCGAACTCCTTCGCACAGTACCTAGCGCAGCGCTATAGCCTGCCCACCAAGCAGCTCCAGGTATCAGGATATGGCGAGGACTGGGTCAAGACCCGTGAGGTCATTGCGGCATCCTCCATACAGGACAAGGGCGAGATACTCCGCATCATCGACGAGGTCGACAATCCTGATGCTCGTGATGCGCATCTCAAGCGTCTCTCCCGTGGCGAGACCTATCAGATCATGCTGCGCGACTACTACCCGCAGATACGTCGTACGGAGTACACGGTCGCTTACGAGGTCAAGGCGTTTGACGTAGCTGAGGCGCGTGAAGTCATCAAGGTCAATCCACGCTTGCTCAGCCTCAACGAGATGTATCTCGTCGCCAAAACCTATCCAGCCGATTCGCCTGAGTTCAAGCAGGTCTTTGACATAGCTACACGTATGTATCCCAATGAGCCTGTAGCGATCATCAACGCCAGTGCCTCTGACATCGAGGCGGGCAGCTATCAGGTCGCCATAGATCGTCTGAGCAAACTACAGCACGACCCCAACGCACTCAATAATATAGGTGTCGCCTATAGTAAACTGGGCAACTACGAGCAGGCCAAGAGTTACCTCGAGCAGGCCAAGGCTCAGGGTAGCCAAGAGGCTGCGGCCAATCTAGTCGAACTAGAGAAGCTACTACAAAGCTTGTAACCC
>CABQOJ010000053.1 GCA_902465775.1 uncultured Porphyromonas sp.
GTAATTAGCCAGCCAACCAACCCGTGAGACAGTTCCTCAAGCTCTTCGGCAAGTACATCCGCCCCTACCGCCACTACATAACAGGTGGCGTCATCGCCAATATCCTCTCAGCGCTGCTCAACCTGCTCGCCTTCTCGCTCATTATGCCGATCCTGCGCATCCTCTTCGGCATGGAGCGGACCACACCCGTCTACCATACGCTCGACAGCATCAACTGGTTACGCCCATCAGACTGGAGCGTAGCTGTAGACTACATCGTGGGGAACTTCAACTACTACGTCTCCCAGCTCATCCAGCAGTACGGTCCCTCCCGTACGCTCCTCCTCCTCTGCATCTACCTCGTCGTCATGACGCTCATCAAGGTGGGCGTCACCTACGGCGGCATCTATATGCTCGTGCCGATCCGTACAGGCGTGGTCCGAGATCTGCGCAATGAGTTCAATGCCAAGCTCCTTCGGTTGCCGATTTCGTTGATTAGCGAAGAGCGCAAAGGCGACCTCCTCGCACGCTTCTCAGGAGATGTCGCTGAGATCGAGTACTCCATCATTGGCATCCTAGAGAGCCTCATCAAGAACCCTATCCTCATCCTCATCTACCTTGTGGCGCTCTTTGCGATCAGCTGGGAGCTCACCCTCTTCGTCCTCATCGTCCTGCCGATAGCCGGTTACGTCATGGGAGCCGTGGGCAAGCGACTCAAGCGAGACAGTCTCGAGGGGCAGACGCAATGGGGACGACTTATGAGCATGGTCGAGGAGACCCTCTCGGGGCTGCGCATCATCAAGGCGTTCAATGCAGAGCAGCAGATCTCTGACCGCTTTACTAAAGCCAATGAACAGTATCGACGCACCATCTCGCAGGTCTATGCTAGGCAAGGCTTAGCGCACCCCATGAGCGAGTTCCTCGGCACCACAGCCATTGCGATCATCCTCTGGTACGGCGGTAACTTGATCTTTGCGGGCGATAGCACCATCACGGCCGATGCTTTCATCTACTACCTCGTAGTCTTCTACAGCATCATCAACCCCGCCAAAGAGCTGAGCCGTGCCTCCTACTCAATCCAAAAGGGGCTCGCCTCGATGACTCGCATACAAACCATCCTCGACTACCCCGAGCGCATCACAGACCCCGTGGATCCTCTGCCCGTCACCTTTGACCAAGGCATCTCTTACGAAGATGTCTCCTTCCGCTACCAAGAACCCTGGATCCTACGCCACCTCAACCTCACCATACCTAAAGGTCAAATGATCGCACTCGTGGGAGCTTCGGGTGCCGGCAAGAGTACGCTCGTAGACCTGCTGCCCCGCTTTTACGACGTCACCTCAGGGCGCATCACCATCGACGGCACTGACATACGGCAGGTACGGGCCAGCGAACTAAGAGAGCTCATAGGCTATGTCAATCAGACGCCGATCCTCTTCAACGATACGATACGCAACAACATCACCTTCGGCATGGAGCGCGCCGTCAGCGACGAGGAGGTGCGTACTGCTGCCGAGGCGGCCAATGCGACCGAGTTCATCGACCAGCTCCCCGAGGGGTTCGAGTACAACATCGGTGACGGCGGCAGCAAGCTCAGTGGCGGGCAGCGTCAGCGACTCAGCATAGCACGAGCTCTGCTCAAGGACTCACCCATCCTCATTCTCGACGAGGCGACCTCAGCACTCGACAACGTCTCCGAGCAACTAGTCCAGGAGGCTATCCAGCGCCTCGTCAGCGACCGTACCACCATCGTCATCGCCCACCGCCTCTCCACGATCATGCACGCCGACCTCATCTGCGTCATGCAGGAGGGGCAGATCGTCGAGCAGGGCACCCACGAGGAGCTACTCGAGCGTGGCGGGATCTACGCCCAGCTCTACCAGATACAGTTTAAGGAGTAGAAGCTCCCCCCGGTATCTAAAAAAGCCTCCCCCACATATCATATGAAACAACCATCGACCCTCCTCGCCAGTCTGATCCTATCTCTTGTCGCTCTCTGCACGCCCATCGCGATGCAAGGACAAAGCGACAACGCCAGCGACAGTCTCAAGATGCGCTGTGGCATCGTGCTGAGCGGAGGAGGCGCTAAGGGACTAGCACATATAGCGCTCCTCGAGCTGATCGACTCTCTGCAGATACAAGTCGACTATATCTCTGGCACCTCCATGGGAGCTGTGGTCGCTGGACTTTACTCGGCTGGACATAGTGCCACGGAGATCAAGGAGCTGGCCCGTCAGGAGGACTGGGGACGCATCCTGAGCAATCGGCTACCTTACGACAAGGTGGATATGTGTGAGAAGGAGGACTACGGGACTTATGCGCTAGAGTTTCCCATGCGCCGAGGCATCCCCAAGCCACCCTCCTCAATCATCGAGGGGCAGTACCTGATGGAGGTTCTGATGCGCTACACCTTCCCCGTGAGACATATCACCGATTACGCTCAGATGCCGATACCGCTCCAGCTTGTAGCCTCGGACGTCGGAGCGGGAGGCGCCTGCGTGATGACCTCGGGATCGATGCCACTCTCCATACGCGCCAGCCTTGCGATCCCAGCCTTCTTCGCACCCGCTGTGGTCGATGGTAAGCTACTCGTCGATGGAGGCTTGGATCGTAACTTCCCAGTCGAGGAGGTTCGCTCCATGGGAGCCAACTTCGTCATCGGTAGTTATACCGGAGCTAGACTGCGAAATGTGGAGGAGCTCGAGCATAGTCCTATTGATGTCATCCTGCAGTCCTATGCGCTCCTGACCAAAAAAGAGGTGGAGCGTCAAGCCAGTCAAGTCGATGTGATGCTAGACTTCTCCCAAGCGCTGAGAGACTACACCTCGGCAGACTTTAGCCAGCGTGAGCGGATCATAGCGCTTGCAGAGATTGAGGCGCACAAGCTCTTGCCACAGCTCATCGCCCTCAAGGCTCGGCAAGTCGCCCAGGGCATCACTTATCAGAGGCGACAGCTCGCCCCAGTCTCTATACCGATCCAGCAGGTCAAAGTCTCGGATCAGTGGGGAAGCCCCCTAGAGGAGTCTGAGACAAAGTTCATACAAAGTGTGATCGGCGACAATCTCTCTATCCTAGACTCCGTGGAGCTCCTCCAGCAGCGCATTGACATGCTGATGGGCTACAACCGCTACGCACAGGTCTACTACACCTATGAGGCAGACTCGACGAGACGAGACCATGAGGTCAACACGATACACTTCTTTATCAAGAAAAAGCCACAAGCCCTCCTCCGACTAGGAGCTTACTACGACCCCTACGAGTCGGCAAACATCATCCTCAACACTTCACTCAGAGATCTGCTCCTCCCCAACTCGCGACTCTCCGCCAAGCTCGCCATATCTCAGCTCCCTAAGCTACGCGCTAGCTACTATAAGTGGCTCGACAACGGTTACTCCTACTGGCTCAGTCCTTACATCTCCCTCCGCCTAGACCGCTGTGACAACATTCATCTGCGTTACCTTTCACAAATAGAGGACCAGACGGAGGCCACCTTCTACCAGGCGTCCCTCGCCAGTGGCCTAAAGATGGGCTACACCTTGTCGCCACAGTCTCAGGTAACGCTCGGCATCCAGTACGGCTCTATGTATGTGTGGCAACCACGTCCACCTTTTGACCAAGAGATGAAGGAATCAGCACAAGTAGCCTCGTCTGACTGGGTGCCTATGAATCAGTTCAACCAGCTGATGCAGGCCAACCGCACGCCTAAGCTAAGCTACCGCCACGGCACCTGGACGATGAATCTAGCTTACCAGCAAAACAGCTTGAATCGAAAGACCTTTGCTACACGGGGTAACCACTTCGCACTAGCCGCAGAGCTTACGCTAAAGAACACCTACGCCCTCTCACCACTCCCCGCAGATGCCTCGGAGAGCCAGAAGCAGATCCACAACCTGCTCAATCCCGAGGAGAGCATATCCCCACAGCGAGGCCCCCTCTTGCATATCTCTGTCTATGAGCATCTAGTTGCACCCCTGAGTCGGAGAGTAGCGCTACACGGACGACTCTTTGGCGGAGTCAATCTAGACCTTGGCAAACCTTGGCGAGAGAGCTTTCACTTCGACAGTTACCTCTTCTTAAGTCAAAAGTTTCACCTCGGGGGCTTTGCCAATGTCGGCCTAGACGATCAGCCCATCTTCTCTGGGCTACGATACCGAGAGTATCCGGTCAACAACTTAGCAGCGCTCTATCTAGGCGTACAATACACCCCGATCAAGAATCTCTACATCACCCCGCACGTTAGTGTCGGCGCAGACATCCAGGCGCCCAACCTGCAGGACAGCGACCTCCTCTACGGCGCTGGCATCGATCTAGACTACGACTCTCTGATAGGACCTATCAAGCTCTCGTTCAGTCGCTCCAACGTCCTACGCGCCTCACGCTTCTTCTTTAGCCTCGGCTACGCCTTCTGACACCACCGCTAGACCACCTGCTCCGACCTCGGGAGAGGCTTCTAGCAGGGAGTACAAAGGCCCTACACCGACCACGGGGCCTCGTCCTTTACAGCTATCAGTTATTGCACACAGATCTGTGTGACAAACCCTCTACCGCAGGTAGCCAAGACCGCCGCCCATCATCTCCTATTAGGAGTAAATTCTTCGTTGGGCAAACTCAATGCCCGCTAGTTTCCTGGCTCAGTGAAGTCTCTGTGGAGGTGTCGTCCAGTAATTGGATCAGATCTCTGTGTCACCCGCGCTCAAGCGTATAAAGTCTGAAATGGTGTATTTGCTTTTTAAAGAAAGAATGCTTAATTTCGCCCTTGTAGTGGGAAGGCTTCAGCGACTCCTCGCGTTCCCTCCCGCATCTTACCACGTTGCGACCAGCCGTAGCGTAATAAGAGGTGGAAGGGAGGGTAGAGAATTCTAAGAGAGCTTGTCCTCTATATCACCAACGAGATTTTTTATACACTAAACTAGTTACAAGCTTATGAAAAGATTATTTCCTATTCTGCTGTGCTTCTTAGCATTTGCAGTGCCACGGCTCTATGGTCAGAAGACCTACCTCGTGACCTTCTCTGCTACGGAGGGAGGTACACTTACGGCGCAAGCTCTCAATCCATGGGTAGATTTCCAGTCTGGCGACCAACTCGTTGCGGGTACAAATCTCAACTTCAACGCATCAGCCAATGAAGGCTACCAGCTAGAGTACTGGGAGATCAATGGTGAGCGAAGCGATCTCACCGATTACAGCATTTCGCTAGACAATCTACAAGCACCTCTCAGCGTGGTAGCGCACTTTAAGATGGCTCCCACTGATGGCTATAAAGTCCACATATCCGCCGTCGGAGAGGGCGAGATAACAGCTTATTTTGGTTCCTATTGGTCTCAAACGATAGTCAAGGATGGCGACAATGTTCCTGCGGGTACAATTATCTCCTTCACTGCCACACCTAAGGAGGGCAAGGTCGTAGGATACTGGACTATCAATGACAAAAAGGGTGATGAAAGTTACGGCAAGAAAACGTTTATGTACACGGTTATTGCCGAGACTACGCTGAGCGTTGAGTTTATTGACCCAGTATATGACCAGCTGACCTTTGAGGCTACTGAAGGCGCAGAGATTGAGGCCTACGCCAATTGGAAACTCGTCAACTCTGGAGACTCTCTCGAGCGCGGTACCGAAGTGAAGTTTACTCCCAAGTTTGAGAATGACTACACGATTGATCACTGGGAGATCAACAATAAACTCTACCCATACAATGCTAAAAGTAGGGCTATAGAAGACTATAAGGTGATGGGAGAAACTTATGTCAAACTCTTTGCACGACTGAAGGTAAAGTCTCCCGTTACCTTCTCCGCAGAAGTAAACGGTGAGGTGCTAGGATTCAAGAATATTGCTAGTCTTTACGATGCTTCCTTCGTAGAGATTACCTCGGGTGAAGAACTCCCTGAAGAGACTCAGGTGATACTATTAGCTAAGCCTAGTGAAGGGTACCGTCTCACTTGCTGGACACTAGCTGGTGATACCATTGGAGAGACAACTCCTCTTATCTATAATGTTGTAAATGGAGATAACACCATCGTCGCACACTTTAATGTAGGCATTGACACAGAGACCATTCCTGTACACTTCTCCGCAGGTGAGGGGGGAAAGTTGACAGCCAAAACGAGCACATACAGCCCTAAGTATACGGAGCTCCCAGTCAAAGATGGTTTTCCTATAAAGAAGGGGCAAAGTGTCAGCTTCTCAGCAGTCCCTGATACCCTCTATGTGGTAAAGAGCTGGAGTGTCAATGGAAAGAAGAGTGCTGATTATTATGACGGCAAGAAAGATTTCACATATTCCTTCAATGCAGAGGATACAGTGCGCGTTGAATTTGAGAAGTTTACACCGCGTATTGTAAAGTTTGAAGCGTTTCCTGTAGAGGGTGGTAAAGTAGAAGCAAAAAACAGCTCTTGGGAAAGCATCAAGTCTGGTGACACCGTACCAGAAGGTCGCAAGATCTCAGTGTCTGCAGACAAAAACGATGGGTATGCATTTGAGTACTGGGAAATAAATGGTGAACGTAGTAACAAATATAAAGAGCGCAACATCTACGACTACGTAGTAATGAAGGATGTTTCCTTCAAGGCTTACTTCAAGAAACTCGTTAAGCTCCCCGTTACCTTCTCTGCAAATGGAGACGGTTCTGTAGAGGGCAGACGAGGAGGTTATTGGGGTAGCACGATAAATCCTGGCGATACCATTGAAGAGGGCACTACCCTAAACTTCACAGCGATGGCCAATGCTGAGTCTAAGCTATTTAACTGGACCATCAATGGAGTAGACACGCTCATGGGAGAGACAAGTATCTCCTACGAGGTGCAGAAGAATAAGCCCAACACAATCGTTGCCAACTTTGTATCAACCGCAGCGCCTAAGGCTCTTGTCTCCTTTACATACGATGGCGAGGGGTCACTCGCTTGTACAGACAAGCTAGATGATTCACCCGTGGCCAGTAATGAGTCTATCCCCGTCGGCAAGGTACTCAAGTTCGTCGCTACACCTGCTACAGGATACACTGTATCTGGCTGGACAATCAATGGTGAGGAGCTATACCCCAACCAGACGATTATTGAGTACACTGTCGTAGAGGGGACCAACGATATCACAGCACACTTTACACAAGGTGTACCTACGCCAAGTAGGGTGAAGGTTACCTACGGTGCAGCTACTGAAGGAGGGGAAGTTTCGGCTTTGCTATATCCAGCATCTGGTCTTTTTTCTCCCGTGGAAAGTGGAGATGAGGTTGATTATGATTCAAATGTATTCTTTGAAGCAGATGCTAAAGCTGGCTACGAAGTGGAGAAGTGGGTAATCAATAACGAGGAAGCCACCTATGCTGGTAGCAAGGCTATGCTGACGATTGTTGTTAAGGAAAACACTGACGTTCAGGTCTACTTCAAGAAGATTGCTCCAGTAGCGGAGTACTCAGTCACCTTCTCAGCCGACCCTATTGAGGGTGGTACGATCAAGGCTTCTGGCTATGTAAACTCTCAGTACAAGACCTTCACTTCTGGTGAGTCTGTAGCCGAGAGCACTTATATAGACTTCGAGGCCACGGCAAATGAGGGCTATGAGTTTGAGAAGTGGATTGTCAATGGTGTTGACAAAACGCCAGAGTTTGGTGATAAGAATAAGATTTCTGAGGAGATCACGGCTGAGACGAATATAGTAGCTCACTTCAAGAGTACAGCTCCTGCCGAGGAGTACACGGTCACCTTTGCAGCTGATCCTAAGGAGGGTGGTACGATCACAGCAACGTACTACGACAAGGCCAATGAGAAGGAGGTTCCCTTCGAGA
>CABQOJ010000054.1 GCA_902465775.1 uncultured Porphyromonas sp.
GGAGCTTCTCGGTGAGGGTTGTTTTACCCGCATCTGGGTGCGCTATGACGGCAAATGTGCGACGACTGCTTATTTCTTTTTCTAAAGGAGTGGACATCGTAAGATGATTAGCTATTGTACTTGTAAACGAGCTGACGGATGACCTCGACAACCTCTAAGGTGCGGGCGCCTGTCAGCGTACTATCGTTGGGCAGGTAGAGCAGATCGGGCGCCATGCTCTGCGCTACGCCGCTGACTACACTACTGTAGGTGTGGAGTGCGGGCAGCTCACTGAGACTCTCGAGTGGCGGTAGAAGCGGGACGAACTGCTTCTCCTGCAGAGCTCGCCCGAGCTCGTGACGAGAGAAGTGGAGCATCGTGGGCTCGATATGTATCGGCTGACTACTATAATTAGGACGATAGCGGTGCGGTGCGTCTTCTGGCCAGCCTAGGTAGCGGAGTCCGAAGGCTTGCGTGAGGTACTTGCGGTAAAGCTTAGCCATGAGGCGCTTTTTATCTATGGCCTCCTCTAGATGCGCGATCTGAGGCAGTAGGACTGCGGCCTGCAGAGGGGCTAGCGGATAGGGGCGTAGCCAGGCTTCGATGGAGAGCTTCTCCTGAGCACTCCAGCTGTGATAAGGTGCGTCGATGGAGAGACTACGGTTTTCGGACCAACTAAGCGCGCCGGCCATGCCAGCCTGTATGATCTCGCCCGTGGAGAAGGAGAAAAAAGAGAGTTGTCCCCACGTGCCACAGGCTCGCTCGTCGATAAAACTCCCAAGCGCCTGCGAGCAGTCCTCGATGATGGTCATATTGTACCGCTGCGCCACTTCGCAGAGGAGCTCCATATTGGCGGGGATGCCGTGAGCGTGCGCCACGATGATGGCGCGGGGTAGGGGAGTGCCCGCATGGGTCATGCGCTCAAGCTGCTTGCCGAGGAGAAGCGGGTCGATCGCCATGTTGAAGGAGGTGACCTCTACAAAGATCGGACGCAGCCGCATCGCGAGCAAACAGTCGACATACTCCTTCCGCCAATAAGCTGGCACGAAAAGAGACTCGCCTTCCCGCATTTGCAGCATGCGCAGTGCGGCGGTAAGTGCGACATGCGGCGAAGAGGTCAGATGGATCGTGCGCTCGACTCCCAACAAACGTCGGAATGCTTGCTCAAATCCCGCACAAAGTCCCGAGTCGGTCAGAAAATCGTCAGGAATTTGCGCTTTAATCGCCTCTTGTGAGGGGTAAACGCCTTGATAGTTAAGCTGTTCTGTTGGTATTGGAGGCATCTTCTATAGTTTCTCGTTTGGGCTAGTTTCGGGCTCTTCGGCTTTTTTGTCTCACTCTTGGGCTGTGCGGTGAGGAGATTTGGCAAAAAAGCTATGCCCCTCTCCACTTTTCATCCGTGTGGCGGGGCATAGCTTTTTTAATTTGTCTCTTATCCCTCGATCGCCTTGAGGAGATTCTTGCCAAGACTGCTAGCACCTAGACGGAAGAGCTCAGGGGTGAGCCACTCCTCGCCAAGGATCTCCTTGACGATGCAGTAATACTTGACCACGTCCTCTGGCGTGCGGACACCACCGCTAGCCTTGAAGCCTCGACGCTCACCGTGGAGCTCGTAGTACTTGCGCAGTGTCTGACACATAACGTAAGCAGCCTCGAGCGAAGCGCCTGGGTACTCCTTGCCTGTGGAGGTCTTGATGAAGTCAGCGCCTGAGTAGAGCGACAGGATCGATGCGATCTGTATCTGACGTGGGTCAGCGAGCAGACCGGACTCGAGGATCACCTTGAGGTGCGCTCCACGGGCTGCGTCCTTGAGCTCCTCGATCTCAGTGCAGACACCGTCGTAGTCCTCTGAGAGGAAGCGGTTTAGGTTGAGGACAACGTCTACTTCGTTGGCTCCTTCGGCTACTGCCATAGAGACCTCAGCGACCTTGATCTCTGGGAAGGTCTGGCTGGCGGGAAAGCCTGCAGCTACCGAAGCGATGCGTACATCGGGACAGGTGAGCGTAGCCTTAACCGTAGGCACCAAAGCGGGATAGACGCAGATGGCGGCTACGTTGGGGATGTCGGGATGGGTTGTCTCGAAGTCGTTGACTCCAGCGACCATCTTGGTGACGCTCTCGTCTGTATCGCCTCCCATCAGCGTGGTTAGGTCTATACAGCTGTAGAGTAGCTTGAGGACTTCTGGTGTGTAGCACTCCTTATAGTGCTTGTCGATGATCTCTTGTACCTTGGCGGTAACATCTCCCTCGATAGGTTCGTAGAGAGAGATTGCTTTATGATACTTGTCTATCTGATGCATCAGTTTCTATTGTTTGATTGTTCGTTATTCTGTTGTGTCTATGTGGCGAGCGGTGAGCTTGCTGTTGTTTAAGTGGCGAGTTGCGTCACGATTTGTCTTCTTCTGGAGGTTCTTCTCCAGCGCCTCCTGGAGGTTAATCCCGCACTGGTTGGCAATGCAGGTGAGTACCCAAAGCAGGTCTGCCAGCTCGTCCGCAAGGTCGAGATGATCGGACGCTTTGGCGCTCTGCTCGCCATAGAGCCGTGCCATAACACGCGCCACTTCGCCCGTCTCCTCCGTCAGGATCGCCATATTGGTCAGCGGGTCAAAGTAGCGTACGCCGTAGGTGCGTATCCACTCATCGACCAACTGCTGTAGCTCGTCTAGCGTCGTCTGTTTTGCCTTGTCAGTAGCTTCCATTAGAGCGTATCGGTGTCTAGGATGATGGTTACAGGTCCGTCGTTATGTATCTCCACCTGCATATCGGCTCCAAATTTACCAGTTTTAATTGAATCTGCGCCCATGAGAAGGCGCATCTTAGCGACAAACTGCTCGTATAGTGGCTCCGAAACCTCACCTTTGGCAGCCTCGATGTAGCTCGGACGGTTACCTTTGCGACAGTTTGCCATGAGCGTAAACTGGCTTACGACGAGCGCTTCGCCACCAATATCCAGCAGCGAACGGTTCATCACGCCCTCCTCGTCGTCGAAAATGCGTAGCTTACACACCTTCTGACAGAGCTTCTCGATCTGTTCGGGACCATCCTCGTAACCGATGCCGAGGAGGAGGACGATGCCTTGCTGAATGCTCCCGACGCAGTCGCCGTCGATCGACACAGAGGCGTGGGTTACTCGCTGTAAAAGTGCTTTCATACTGTTTCTTCTCTAGGTTGTTTCTGTGATTTCGTCAAGGTGTAGGTGATTGTATAGCTTGCTTCCCTTGCTAGCTCCGAGGGTCTCGATCAGCTCGGCACGACTAGCCTTGACGACCCGCTGAGGCGTCTTGAAGGCTCGCATCAAAGCCTCCTTGCTCCGTGCGCCAATCCCAGGGATCTCGTCCAGGATGCTCTTCGTTTGCTGCTTCGAGCGACTGTCTCTGTGGAAGGTGATGCCAAAGCGGTGCGCTTCGTCACGTATATGACAGACTACCTTGAGCGTTTCCGACCGACGATCCAAGACCAACGGCTCCGACTCGCCCGGACGATAGAGCTCTTCGAAGCGCTCCGCAAGACCGAAGACGCACACCTTGTCGTAGATGCCCAGCTCTTTGAGCGTATCGCAGGCGGCATGCAGTTGACCCTTGCCACCATCTATGATGATCAGATCGGGGAGCGATTGCCCCTCGTCCAGCATACGCCGATAGCGCCGGTAGATGATCTCACGCATCGTCCGATAGTCGTCAGCGCCGACCACTGTTTTCACATGAAACTTACGATACTCGCTCTTCGCCGGCTTACCATTCTTAAAAACCACGCACGCAGCCACAGGGTTCGTGCCCTGAATGTTTGAGTTGTCAAAGCACTCCATATGACGGGGCAGGCGATCGATGCCGAGATCCTTCTTCATCGTAGTGAGCAGACGCGTGGCTCGTTGCTCGGGGTTGAGCTTCTCCTGACGCTTGTAGCAGTCCCAGCGATAGCCTGAGACATTGACCTGAGCTAGTTCGAGGAGATGCTTCTTTTCGCCCCGCTGTGGCACCGTGATCCGATAACTGTCGCTCTCCCATTCGCCAGGCTCTGCGAGAATCACCTCACGAGCCGTGCTACCGAAGCGCTGCCTTAGTTCCTCTATCAGGTAAGCGAGCAGGTCGCTTTGCGTGGAGTCGACCGTCTTCTTGAAGGTTAAGTTGTGCGCCAGGACGACCGCCCCGTGGCGCACCTGCATCATACAGACGAACCCGTTGACGTCGTCCTCATCGTAAGCAAAGACATCTGCCTCGCGAATGTTTGGCGCGACGACATGCTTGCCCGAATAGCGACGTAGCACCTCAATGTTCTGACGGTGCTGCTCAGCTCGCTCAAACTCCAGACGCTCGCTCATACGATTCATCTCCTCCACCTCTTCCTCTATGAGGATGCTGATCTCCCCCTTGAGGATGCGTCGTGCCAGTTCCACCGAGTGGGCGTATTCCTCTGCCGAGACTAAGCCTTGGCACGGGCCACCGCACTTTTTAATGTGGTATTGCAGGCAAAGGTCCACCCGCCGCTCTCGAACGATCTCAGGGGTCAAAGCATAGCGACACGAACGCAACTGAAGGACCCGATGAATTAGATCAATCACCGTGTGAGCCATCGCCACGTTGGGGTAGGGACCGAAGTAGTCCCCCTTGCCCACCTCTTTTCTTGTGGTAAAAATACGGGGAAACGGCTCGTCCGTGATGACAATACGAGGGTAGGACTTGTCGTCCTTGAGTAGTATGTTGTACTTCGGCAGGTGGGTCTTGATAAGGTTGTTCTCCAAGACTAAAGCTTCCGCCTCCGTGTTGACCACAAAGTACTCTAGCTGGCGAATCTCGCTGACCAGCCTCGTCGTCTTCGGGCTCTTTGGCGAATTGTTGAAGTACGAAGAGACACGATTACGTAGGTTCTTCGCTTTGCCCACGTAAATGATCGTCCCGTTCTTGTTGCGGTACTGGTAGCATCCCGGACTTTGCGGAATGGTTGGGAGGATAGCTTTGATTTCGTCTCGGTTCATATCGGTTGTTTCACGTGAAACGGACGCTTATCGTCCCAGTAAGACGAGGAGTATGTTGATGTCGCTCGGAGAGATCCCAGGGATGCGGGCGGCCTGAGCGATGGTGGCGGGGTGGATGCGAGAGAGCTTCTCGCGAGCCTCTATGGGGAGCGCAGAGATCTGCTGATAGTCGAACTTGTCGCCTAGCGTCAGCGACTCCAGACGGTGAAGCTTCTGCGCGGCTTGCTCCTCTCGCTCGATGTAGCCCCGATACTTGATGGCGGTTTCGGTGCGGGTCAGAGCCTCCGTGTCGTCGCCAATGATATTTCTCACCAGCGTGGCGAAATCCTCTAGCTGAGCGGTCAAATCCCTGAGCGAAACGTGAGGACGAAGGAGTAGGGAGCTCAGCTTGGTGCCGAAGTCCAATGGCTTCTCACCTAGAGTGGTAAGGTAACCGTTAACCGACTCAGGCTTAACGGAATAGTTGGCGCAGAGCTGTTCCAGCTCGGCCATCCTTTGCTTGATCTGCTCGAGGCGACTTAGTCGCTCTGCGGTCGCTAGTCCCAGCCGCTCCGCATAGGACGTCAGGCGCAGGTCGGCATTGTCCTGGCGTAGGAGTATACGGTACTCAGCGCGTGAGGTAAACATGCGGTATGGCTCGTCAACCCCCTTGGTCACGAGGTCGTCAATGAGGACGCCTATGTAGGCTTCGTCTCGACGTAGGACAAGGGGTTGCTCGCCACGTAGCGATAAGGCGGCGTTGATGCCTGCGAGGAGCCCTTGGCCAGCCGCCTCTTCGTAGCCAGTGGTGCCGTTTACCTGCCCAGCTAGGTAAAGGCCAGAGACCAACTTGCTCTCCAGCGTGTGGTGCAGATCACGAGGGTCGAAGAAGTCGTACTCGATCGCATAGCCCGGACGGTAAAGCTGTACATGCCGCAGTGCGGGGATCGTCTGTAAAGCTCTAATCTGCGTATCAATAGGGAGCGACGAACTAAAGCCGTTGAGGTAGTATTCGTTCGTATCCTCGCCCTCAGGCTCGAGGAAGAGCTGATGTCGTGTGCGGTCGGCGAAGTTGACGATCTTCGTCTCTATGCTGGGACAGTAGCGGGGGCCAATGCTCTGTATCTGACCGTTGTAGAGTGGCGAGTCGCTGAGCGAAGCGCGGAGTATGTCGTGGCAAGCTTCGTTCGTATAGAGGATATAGCAGGAGCGCTGTCGTAGCGGTTTCCTTTGCATCGGGAGGAAGCTAAAGTGTCCCGTCTCGTCATCGCCTGGTTGCTCCTCTACGAGCGACCAATCTACGGAGCGCCCGTCGATACGAGCTGGTGTACCCGTCTTCATTCGGTCGGCATGATGTCCCGCCGCTACGAGACACTCCGTGAGACCGTGACTAGCTGGCTCCGAGATACGTCCGCCTGGGATCATCGTCCTGCCGAAGTGCATCAGCCCCCCGAGGAAAGTTCCAGTCGTGACGATCACCTTCGCAGCGGTAAAGGTCATGCCCAACTGCGTCACTACCAGATGTTTGCCGTCTGCTGCGCCAAACTTTATGTCTACGACGAAGTCTTGCCAAAGATCCAACCCGTCCGTCCTATCTAGCTGACCACGCCACAGCTCCATAAAGCGCATACGGTCTAGCTGTGCTCGTGGGCTCCACATGGCAGGCCCCTTGCTTCGGTTGAGCATGCGCCACTGTATGGTAGCCGCGTCGGATAGTTGACCCGTATAGCCGCCGAGAGCGTCTATCTCGCTCACTATTTGTCCCTTGGCGATGCCACCCATGGCGGGGTTACAGCTCAGCTGCGCCACCTTGTTCATGTCTCCCGTGATGAGGAGCGTGGAGGCGCCCATGCGAGCCGTAGCGCACGCCGCCTCACAGCCAGCATGCCCTGCACCGATTACGATAATGTCAAAGTGAGTAGTCATTGTAGATCCGTAGCCACGGCCGACGCACGTCAGCCTCATGCAAAGGTACGAATTTAGAGGTTAGACTTTAGAGATTAGAAGTTAGAAGCTAGAGATTAGAGGTTAGAGATTCTAGGATTTCTAGCCGCACTAGTGGCACTAGGAGCACTAGTGACACTAGAGACACTAGCCAAGAGCTAGCCTCCTCCTCCGAGGAAATCCGAAATCCCCACGGAGGAATTTTCGCATTTCCAGCGAGAAACGAAAAAACTCTTCCGAACTTCGATCTCATTCTTCCGAAGTTTGATTTCATTCTTCCGAACTTTTATTTCCCGGCTCCGTGAGGAATTTTCGTTTGCTCCCTGGAGCTTTCTGGTTTCCTCAGGAGAAAGTCAGAACGGATGCGCAGGGCGCGCCTTATAAATGGAATAAAAACATGCTCCCGACGGGGCATATGCCTCATCGGGAGCATATCTGTGTGTGCGCTTTAGGTTAGGGTGAGCGCAGATAGTCTATGGGAGAGCGGATCTAGTTCATCGCCCAGATCTCCTCGTCGGTCGGCACCTGAACGTGTGGCGACATACGAGCGATGCGTGAGATGTTGAGTAGGTGCTTGTAGGTGAGGTTCTCTGAGATAGAGTTATTGCCCCAGCTACCGCAGCCTAGGGTTGTGGTCACGGAGAGAC
>CABQOJ010000055.1 GCA_902465775.1 uncultured Porphyromonas sp.
AGAATGTCTACCGCCACATGGAGATGGGCAAGAACCGTGTCCGAGCCACTTGGGATGCGCTCAACGAAATCGGGCTCACGGTCATCTCCGTGACACTCGTCCTCGTCGTGGTCTTCCTGCCGATCATCTTTACCAATTCGCTGGTGTCGGACATCTTGCGTCAGTTCTGCGCTGTGATCGTCATCGCCATCCTCTTTAGCCTACTCGCTGCCCTCACCTTGGTGCCTCTGCTCACCTCTAGGCTGGGCAATATACAGCCCCTACGTAGCGACCGCCCGCTGGGTCGTATGCTCACGGGCTTCGAGCGTGGTATCAGCCGCTTTGCCGAGGGCATTTCGTCGCTCACACACTGGGGACTAAACCATCGCTGGGCTTTGGCAGGCATCGTTGTCGCACTGATGGCTGCGGTGCTGGTGCTCTTCCCCTTGGGCTTTATCAACTTTGAGTTCCAGCCCTACATGGACCGCCAGGAGTGTATCATACAGCTCGAGATGCCAAAAGATATCTCTATGGCTGAGTCCAACCAGCTCGTGCGCAAGGCTGAGACGTGGCTCATGCAGCGCCCCGAGGTGGAGAAAGTGGTGACCATGGTCGGACTAACGAGTGACAACAGCCAGAGCAGCAAAGGTACCCCCTACCTCGCTGAGCTAGATGTCAAGCTACGGAAGACGCCCGAAGGTACCGAAGCCTACGTGGCTCGTATCCGCAAACCTCTGACCGACTACCTCGTCGATGCGCGTGTCAACGTCTATAGCGTGAGCATGACTGGAACCGTCTCCAAGGCAGCTGTCGAGTACATCGTTTCAGGTGCGGACAAGGATTCGGTGGCGCTCTTTGCGGACAAGGCTTTGGCGCTCCTTAGCACCATCCCGGGAGTCATACAGCCTACCCTTTCGGTCGAAAACGCTACCCCCGAGATCCTCGTGCGGGTGGATCGTGATAAGATGTCCAATCTAGGGCTAACGCTAGACAACGTGGGGGGTATGATGCAGACCAACTTCCAGGGCAATGACCAGCTTCGCTACACGCAGGGGGACTACGAGTATGCGATAAATATACGTGCCGACAAGCTCTCTCGTCGCTCCATCGAAGATGTGGCAAGTCTCACCGTCGCCAATCCGCAAGGCGACCTGATACAGCTGTCGCAGTTTGCCGATGTATCGCTCGGTATAGGGCCTAGTCGCTTGGAGCGCTTCAACCGCAACAGCTCCGTAACCCTGCGTGCACAAGCCTACGGCGTACCAGCAGGAGCCATCGCCAAGCAGTTTATGGGCCAGCTCAGCGAGGCGCAGATGCCCCAAGGCGTACAGATACAGACCGCTGGAGATATGAAGAAGATGGCCGACTCGATGAGCGTCCTCACCACCGCTATCCTGCTCTCCCTACTCTTCATCTACCTAGCCCTCGTCCTGCTGTACAATAACTGGACAGACCCGCTCGTCGTCATGATCGCCATCCCCCTATCCATCGTGGGAGCGCTCCTAGCCTTGGCGATGAGCAATACCGCCATGAGCATCTACGCCATGCTCGGCATGGTGATGCTGGTGGGACTGGTTGCCAAGAATGCGATCCTACTGGTGGACTTTGCCAACGAAGCTCGTGGCGAAGGCTTGCCCTTGGACGAAGCACTTATTCAGGCGGTCAAGCTTCGTACTCGCCCAATCCTCATGACGGCTCTATCGACCATCATCGGTATGCTCCCCGTAGCCCTCTCTCGGGGCTCTGGTGCTGAGCTCCGCACGGGTATGGCGTGGGTCATCATAGGCGGTATGGCACTCTCTACGTTGCTGACGCTGATTGTCGTTCCAGCCCTCTACAAAGCTTTCCACGCTAGGCAGCGCACCAATGCCAAGTCAAAGGTAGATATAGAGGCTCTGATGCAGGAGTAACCCGCACGGGCGACCAGCAGTCGCCCGTGCGTCCGTTGTCGAACGACGAGACGTGTAACCGCTGTAGGAACGCACGATCTGTGCGTCCGTCCCCGTTAAAGCCCTGACGCTGTAGCCTTTGACACAACGGACGCACGAGACGTGTAGCCCTTTGTAGGGACGCACGATCTGTGCGTCCGTTGCAGTACAGTCGTTACTCGTCCGACTTCTTCCGATGGCTCCGACAGCTCCGATGCACTCCGATAGCTCCGATTTCTTCGTCCTCAAGGAAATCACCCTTTTTCTCGATGGGGACTTGTCAATCTCCACGGAGGCGCGGAAAAATTCTTTCGAACTTTCATCTCATTCTTCCGAAGTTTCATTTCATTCTTCCGAACTTTTATTCCGCCCCTCGGTGGGGAAATTTCATTTGCTCCGTGGAGATTCCCGATTTCCTCGGTAGAGGTGTCGTTTTGACACAACGGACGCACGGATCGTGCGTCCCTACAAAGGGCTACTCGTTCCGTGCGTCCCTGCGACTACGAGACTGGCTGTAGTCGTGCTGTGCTAGGGGATGTTACTCCTTGGCGATCGGCATGATGCGGTCTATCTCGAAGCCGTCAGCCAGCGTAGCGCCCTTGGTCACCTTACGGGTGTTGAGGTTGTACTGGTAGATGGTCGTGGGAGCGCCCTCTACATTGGCACCGATGCTGACCAAGTCACCATTGCGTACGACCAACTGACCGAAGTTGCCATTGCTGAATGGGATATCCTTGATATGCTCGACCTGCTGCGTCTTGATGTCGCAGCGTAGCCAGTAGTAGATGTAGCGGTTATCCTTGCTACTCCAGTTGGTACTGCCCTTCTCCTTGAAGTCAGGGTCCTGCATATAGAGGAGCACCTCGTCATCATTGAGCGGGAAGACCGTGATGATCTTACCACGAGGCTGTGCATATCCGTCGAAACTCTTGTCCGTCTCCATGGAGCCAGCATTGACACGGAAGAGGAAGCTGCGCTGCTTCGTACTGCTCTTCTTCTTAGCATTCTCGGGGATATTGCAAGTAGCTGCAGCAAAGTAGAAGTTGCCCTTAGAGTCGAAGAAAGTCTTCTGGCTACGCGTCTCACCAAAAGAGGTAGAGCTTAGATGCTCACAGCGTGTGTCCTTGTCGATCTTCTTCACCGCCATCGTAGTCGCATCAATGAAAGCGATGTAGATCTCATTACGCTTGGGAGGCTGTGCCATCGAGCCCTTCTTAGGCTTCTCCATATAGACGTGTGGGAAGATGAGCATATTGTCAGCCTTGCGATAGCCTAGCAGACCGCTAGAGTTGAAGAGTTCGTCCTCAGCAGGCTTAGGTAGGTCAAGCTTGCCCTCGGCCACGATGGCCATCTTATTGACATTGACCTTGACCCAAAACATCTCCTGCTTGTCACCTACAGAGCTAACCATGACGAGCGTGTTGTCGTCTAGCCAAGCGTGTGAGAAGCGACGGTCTAGGATCTGTGGCATAGGGAACTCCTTGATTGTCTCAATGCCAGTGTTGGACACGCGGAACTTGCCGAAGCGACCATCGCGAGAGATATTGTAGTAGTAGCCCTTGTGGTATATCACATTCGGTGTCAAAGATTCAGGAGTCTCCACCCCCTGTCCCTTGATACTCAGGACACCCGTGGTCAGGTCAGCAACACGTGCGATGATGTGTGCATCCTTGTTGGCGGTTGACTGACCAGTGGCTCCACCCAAAGGAACCCATAGGTCATAGCCCACGGTTATCTCCTTCTCAGGACTGGGCGTGTCTGTGTCACACGACGTGAATGAGAGTGTGACGAGAGCGACCACGAGGGCCGCCAGTAAGCGATAAGCTTTAGTCATGATAATCTAAGTTTTGATGATTGATATAAGTGTTCGTGTCTCTTCTAGTTGAGGAATATGCGGAGCTTGCAGTAGAAGGCGCGTCCAGGCTTCTGTAACATATAGTTGTCGTAGAGCGGACGGTCTAGTAGATTGCTGCTCTGTAGAGATATGGAGTAGCGGTCATGGGCGAAGCTCCAGGTGACCCCGGCCGAGAGGTCGTAGCTGGTCGGGATGACCGCCTTGGTGTTTTTGCGGCCGAAGGCTGCCCAGGTGAGGTAAAACCAGTGGATATAGCCCAGTCCAGCGTTGAAATGTATAGCACTCGCTTGGATGCCAAACGGCTTGCGCCAGTTAGCCCCTAGGAGTAGATTGCCATAGAGGAAGGGGTTGTTCGGGATTCGATAGCCGTAGGTCGGGTTGGGCTGACCGTAGATGTTGATACGCGTGCGGTCCCGCTCGTCGGTGTAGGTGCCGTTGAGCGTGAGGTCGAGGAGGTTGGCATAGTTGTACTTGACCTCCATCTCGCCACCTAGGACGAGCGACGAACCGACATTGTCGTACTGGCTCTCGACGTCACCCAGCACCACACGGTGTATGTAGTTGGCCACGTTGCGATAGAAGGCAGTCGCCTCGTAGTTGAGAAAGTGCAGGCCAGCCCACTGTGCCTGTCCGTATAGCGTTAGGTTGAGGTTGTAAGCTTGCTCCGGCTGGAGCTTGAAATTGGGGTAGATATTGGCACCATTGCCCATCAGCTCACGAGCTGTCGGCAGGCGGGTGGCACGCTCGAAAGAGGCTTTGACAGCCAGCTCATCAGCGATCGTATAGCGTAGGCCTAGCCCGTAGCCCAATTTGTTTTTAGTCTGTTGCGTAGGCACATCTTTGACACCCGTCAGCCAGTACATATCAGCCTGCTCGATGGCGACGTGGTAGAGGTAGTCCTTGGCAAAGATCATCCCACGCAAGCGCCCGTGGAGGAGTGTTGTCCCGTACGAGAGTCCGAAGATGTGCTGCGCCATGCGGTCTCGTGACGACTCAAAGTTGGGGTCATAAGTGTCGTACCGCTCATTGGCTATGGAGCTCATCTGATAGTTGAAGTTGAGATGCCCGCCCTGAGGAATGCTGTAGGCGAGGTTAGCACGAGCCGTCCAGCTGGGGCGCACCGTGTGGCGGATCATACGTGTGCGACGCATCAGCTCGCTATAGTTTGTCTCTATGAAGGTGCCGTCCCAGCTATACTTGCGGTAGGCGGTATCTGTGATCATGATATGATTGCGAGCGAAGGAAGCGTCCATCGTGGCGGAGAGGCCGGTGGTGAAGAGATTGCGCTTGGCATAGTGTGCCGAGAAGCTCAAGTCGTCGCGATCACGCATCGCTTCACCGATGACCAGCGTCTGACGAAAGCCGGTCTGTATCTCGCTGGCGCTCTTTGTATCGCCTACACCGAGCAGGGCGGCATCAGCCCACGGCTTCTTGGTCACGCCCAGCTGCAGACGTCCTAAGATCGACTGGTAGCCATCGTGAAAGCGTCGGAAGTCGCGTTGCTCGTACTCTTGCTTTTCACCGTTCCACACCTCCATGCCACGCATGATGTAGTCATTCTTAGAGTACTGATAGCGTAGCGTGGGGCGCACCGTAAAGCCACTCCGCTGCTCTCTATACTGCCCCGCTAGATCTAGGGCAAAGGTGTGAAAGGAGCCACCCCGCAGCGAACAGTCTAGATAGCTCTCCCCGCGGCTGTTGGTCACGATATTGACCGCTCCACCGAGGGCGTCCATACCGAGCTCAGGCGGCACGACCCCTTTGTAGATCTCAACACGGTCAATGAGGTTCACCGGCAGTGTAGCGAGCGAAGCCCCCTCGCCCATCGAGGAGAGTGGCACACCATTGATAAAGTAGCGAACGGCATGACCCGACAGACCATTGATCGATAGCTCATTGCTTGAACCCACGCCACCAGACTCTCTGAGGCGTACACCCGAACTCTGAGCGACCAGCTCGTTGAGACTCCCCATCGAGGCGATGAGTGGCTTGACATCTAGGCTGATCGCCGAGAGCGTCTGCTGCTGCATGATACGTCTATGGGTAGGCGCCACGACGATCACCTCGCCGAGATTCTTATAGTCTATCGTATCGTGAGGCTGTGTGCGTGTCTTCCGCTGCGCTGTGAGCGGGAACACACAACAAGCTAGGAGCAGAAATAGGTAAAGGTAGCTACGTCTCATCGGCTTACTGAGCTATAGAGTCAGACTGGTGTAGCTTCTCGCCCGTCTCCTCGTAGATTGCTTTCTTGTCCATAATGGAGAGACGACGGTGTGTCATGAAGAAGTCCACTTTCCTCAGGATCATCTCCTGTATCTCTGGCAGTTCTCCGAGACCACGCACTACGCTCTCAACTTGATAGCCGAGCTTCTCTAGACGGGGCTGCCACTCTTGGAGCATATCCTCCTGGGCATGCTCGCCTGCCACGATCATGAGCGGCTGTAGGCAGACTCGCTTGAGACCCGTAGCACGCAGACGCTCGAGCGCCTCCTCATAGTACGGGTAACCCTCCACACAGCCCACGATCACCTGTCCATAGCCGTGGCACTGCAGATAGTGATCCAGCATCGCATACTGAGCCGTGGCACTATCGTAGGTGCCGTGACCCACCCAGAGGTAAGCGACCTCTGGATCGAGGTGAGCCGTCATGATAGCGGTCAAATCCTTGTAATCGCTCTCGTAGAAGAGTAGTGGCGTCACCAGTCTAATCTTCTTAAAGTGGCTCTGCTGATGCGCTACCTCATAGGATAGCGACTCCATCTCTACGCCATCGACGAGCGTCGTCGAGACCACCAGCAGATGGGTAAAGCCTTCATGGGCTAGCTCTTTGAGCGCTTCGCCTGGCGTGGGGATCTCTATACCCCGCGCTGCTAGGCGCTTGCGCACGATACGCGAACTGTAAGCTTGACGAACCTCTAGGTTGGGATAGGCGGAGGCTATGCGCTCGTTGATTGCATCAAGCGTGACCCGACGGGTGTCGTCATGGGTCGTGCCAAAGTGAACCACGAGGATAGCGCCTTTGTCGCCTGGTGCCATAGCGGCAAAGAGCGAGTCAGTCTCAAAGATCTTATTGCCCGCCTGGAGCGATAGCCCACCTAGGAGTAGTGTCATATATAATAATAGGAGTCGTTGCATCATACGGTTGTTGCTTTTATCTGCTAGGTCAAGTCTAGGCATGGCACAGAGGTAGCACCACGCTCGTAAGCGTAGCACCTCCTGAGAGAGAAATATGCCTTTGATCGATTGACATAGCATTGAGGTACGCTTGCCACCGAGCGTACACAGTTATATACTAAGTTACGAGCGGTGGCAGGTTTCCTGACTTACCCCAGCCTATCACCGCCTTCCCACCTGACCTCGGTCAGACAGTGGCTCATATGACTCTTGTGATAGGCTTTGTGAAATGGGGGATCACAGTAGCGGGCACTGTGCCAGATTCGCACTGGACTTCCCTCTTGCATCGCTCGGCTGACGAGCTGATGCACCACCACTCAAATATGTTGCGCCACAAAGGTACAAAAAAGAGTCTAGAGGGCAGAGATTAGAGGAGACGGGTAACGATCTGTAGGGGCGCCCGGCTCTAGATTGCTGGGAGGCTCATGCCGGTGATGCGTCGGTAGAGGTCTAGCGCGTAGGGATCGGTCATGCCGGAGATGTAGTCGAGCGTGCACTGGAGCTTGCCGTAGATCGACGCTTCGTGCAGGT
>CABQOJ010000056.1 GCA_902465775.1 uncultured Porphyromonas sp.
TTGTCAAGGCGGTACAGCCCGAGACGTTCAAGCTGGTCAGTTGATTGTCGTAGCACTCAAGCGTTGTCAAGGCGGTACAGCCCGATACATCCAAGCTGGTCAGTTGGTTGCCGAAGCATTCAAGCGTTGTCAAGGTAGTGCAACCAGACGCGTCCAAATTGGTCAGTTTGTTGTTCCAACCGTTAAGCATTGTGACATTCCCTCGAATGATGACTGTTTGGCTGGTAAGGGTGTAGGTAGCGGAGCCTCTAGAAGACGGCTCTTTGACACCCTCGATGGTGAGGTTGCCACCCCAAATTTCTAATGTGATTTTCTCTCCGACAGCCTTGGTAGTGGTCATCGTGATGACCCCTTCGGCGAGAAGCGAGCTGGTCGCTAGCAGCGTGCCGAGGAGGGCGAAGATCCAAATGCGTAGTTGTTTATTCATTGTCTTATTGATTTAGGATGATTGTGTGCTTTAGAATTGCTCTCTATGAGGCGACAGTCTGCTGTAGCCGTTGGGGTAAGAGCTCACGAGAGGGCAGGGTGCAAGGCAACGGTCTCGCTACACGGACGTGTGGTGAGGCGGTCGTGGTGAGACCTCGTGGTACTATAATAATAGGTGGTACCGCTGCTATCGAAACGATGCTCTGTCAGGGGGATCTAAGCTATGTTTGTTAGCTGTTTTATGGAGAAACTATCCTCTGATAAGTAATATCCTGCACAAAGGTAAACCTTTATTTTGAGTTGAGCAAGAGGGGGAGGGGAAAGGAGAGGTTAGAGATTAGAGGTTAGAAGCGTAGCGGTTGTTGAGACGCACAGCTCTCTTCTAACCTCTAATTTCTAACCTCTAACTTCTAATCTCCCCCTCCCGAGGAAATCGGACAATTCCTCGGTGGAAATCTTGGATTATCCAGCGAGGAACGGGAAAATTCTTCGGAAGTTTGATTTGCTTCTTCCGAAGTTTCATTTCATTCTTCCGAACTTTTATTTCGGCCCTCTGTAGGGAATTTTCGTTTGCTCCGTGGAGCTTCCCGATTTCCTCGGGAGGAACTTGAATTGCCTCGGAAATGTCAGGAAAACTGGAAGGAGTCTGAGCGACGAGATGGTGGAGTTTCGCGGGGACGTTGGTTTGTTCGGGAATATTATGTACCTTTGCACCGTCTAAGAGATGTAACCCCTCTGTGGATGGCGAGGTAGCTCAGCTGGTTAGAGCGTCGGATTCATAATCCGGAGGTCGAGGGATCGTGACCCTCTCTCGCTACTTACTAAATCAAAACAGCACCCTGACTGCGGTCAAGGTGCTGTTTTGCTATTATTTACTTGGGGTCTACTACTTGTGTGCGATCACTTCGATCTCGACGAGTCCGCCCTTGGGAAGGGTCTTGACAGCTACGGCTGAGCGTGCGGGGAAGGCACCTGAGAAGTGCTTCTCATAGACGGCATTCATCGCTGCAAAGTCGCCCATATCGGCGAGGAAGCAGGTGGTCTTGACGACCTGATCGAAGGTAAAGCCAGCCTCGTCGAGGATAGCCTTGAGATTGCGAAAGACCTGCTCCGTCTGTGCTGAGACATCCTCCGAGACGAAAGCGCCAGACTGGGGATCTAGCCCGAGCTGACCAGAGGTGATGAGCATGTCGCCGAAGGCTATCGCCTGGCTGTAAGGACCAATAGCTGCAGGAGCATTGGGAGTGGAGATTACTTTTTTCATAGTATACTTCTGATTGTATTGTGAACTTTTTATAGGTTTGCGCCTTGCTGACGGACGACCTCGTAGAGCATGATGCCGGTAGCGACCGATACGTTGAGCGAGGAGATCTGTCCCAGCTGCGGTATGGAGACGCGGTCGGTGAGCTGCTTGAGGACGCCCGTGGAGATGCCTTTTTGCTCCGAACCCATGACGATACCGAGGGGCGGAGTCATCGGGAGGGAGGTGTAGTTTGTCGTGGCATCCACATCGGCTCCGACGAGCTGCAGACCGCTATCGCGGAGGAAGCGACAAGCGGTCACGAGGTCACGCTCACGGCAGACGGGGATGCGCATGAGCGCTCCTGCGGAAGCATTGACCGCATCGGCCGTGACGGAGACGCTGTCGCGCTCGGGGATGACGATAGCGTGGACGCCCGCGCACTCGCAGGTACGAGCGATGGCGCCGAAGTTGCGGACGTCGGTGACTCCGTCGAGCAGTACGATGAAAGGCATCTGCCCCTCGTCATAAAGCATCGGTATGAGCGACTCTAGACGGGTGTAAGTGATGGGCGAGATGAGCGCGACGACCCCTTGGTGGGCACCTCGTGTGAAGCGGTTGAGACGCTCGGCAGGGACCTCCATGACGGGGATGCCCTGGGCACGTGCGGTGCGTTTGATCTCTAGGAGTTCGCCCGTGGCGGCTCCTTTTTTCATATAGATCTTGTCTATGTCGCTATGGGAGGCGAGGCTCTCGGAGAGAGCGTGTATGCCGTAGATGAGTTTTTGCTTAATCATGAGCTGTGAGTAATGTGTGTGCGGCTGCGATGGCCTCGGGGGTGATCTGGTCGCCACTCTGGAGGCGCGCTATCTCGCTGATGCGCTCTTCGGAGGTGAGGAGACGGAGGTGCGAGTGGGTCTCGCCGTTGGTCTCCTCCTTATAAATGAGTATATGCTGGGTGGCTGCCGAGGCGATCTGCGGGAGGTGGGTGATGACGAAGATCTGCTGGCGCTCGCCCATCGTGTGTAGCATGTCGCCTATGCGGGAGGCGGCGATGCCGGAGGTGCCGGTGTCGATCTCGTCAAAGACGATGGCGGGCGAGCTGGCTAGCTCGGCGGAGCTTGTGGTGGCTTGACTGCGCAACGCCTTGAGCGCTAGCATCAGTCGGGCTATCTCACCGCCCGAAGCGATGTCGGTGACGGGGCGGAGCGGCTGATCGCTGTTGGCTGAGAGGAGGAAGTCGACCTGGTCCATGCCTCGCTCGGTCGGCTTGTCGAGGAGCTGCAGGGCTATGTCAAAGCGTGCGTGTGGCATCTCCAGCTGGCAGAGCGTCTTGGTGACGCCCCGTGCGATGGTCTTAGCTGCCTTGGCGCGTGCCTCGTGAAGTTGCTTGCCTAGGGTAAGCACTTCGGTGCGCTGCTGGAGGACTTCGGTGCGTAGCTCGGCTAACTCTTGCTCGTACTGAGCGGTATGAGCGAGCTTAGCGCCAAGCTCTTGGCTGTACTCGATGAGTTCTTCGGGGGATAAGAGGTTATGCTTTTTGAGTAAAGCATTGACCCCGCCTAGGATGGTGTTGATTTCCTCTAGGCGTGAGGGATTGTAAGCGACCTCTCCCTGCAGACGGCTCAGGTCGCTCTCGATGTCGTCTAGCTCGATGACGAGGCTCCGCATGCGCTCGGTATAGTTGCTGAGCTCGGGGAGGTAAGCGGCGGTCTGCTCCATCTGCTCCTGCGCCGTGGTGAGCTGATCGACGATACTGTGAGGCCTGTTGAGGAGGGCAAGGATACTCTGCAGACCTTCCTGTATCTCCTGCGTGTGGGTGAGTCGCTCGGCCTCGTCGGTAAGGTCGGTGAGGGAGTACTGCTCGAGCTTGAGCGCAGAGATCTCTTCGTAGGCTCGGCTGTTGATCTCGTACTCCGCCTCGGCTTGCTGCGCCTCTGTGCGAAGCTTCTTAAGTCGTATGGCGTTGTCGTGGTAGCGCTGGTAGGATCGACGGTAAGCCTCGACGAGATCGGCCTCGGCGCCTAGCTGCGAGTCGATGAGCGCGATCTGATAAGCGCCCTCACGGAGCAAGAGATTGCGATGCTGCGAGTGAACGTCTAGGAGGAGTGCGCCTAGCTCTTCCAGCTGAGCGAGGGTTACGGGGGTATCGTTGACAAAGATGCGACTACGTCCCGTCTGTCGTATCTCACGTCGTACGAGACAGCTCTCCTCGACCTCTAGCTCCTGCGCTTGCATCCATTCGATGACCTGAGGACTGAGGTGAGTGAACTCGCCTTCGATGACGGCTTTCGCACACCCCTGACGAATGGTCGACATGTCGGCACGACCTCCCGCTAGCAGTTGCAGGGCTGAGACGAAGATACTCTTACCCGCTCCCGTTTCGCCGGTGACCGCTATGAGTCCCGTGGGGAAGGTGCAGGTGAGCTCCTTGATGAGTATGTAGTCCCGTATGTATAAGCTGTGCAGCATGTGGCGGATTACTTCTTTAAGGCTGAGAGCTTGCTCCCTTCTGTCGGGAAGATCTTGGAGAGTGTCTTGTAAGTTGCCGTACGGCTCTCCTGCGAAGCGCCTTCTACCAGAAGAGGTAGCTCGTCTAGCTTGGTCTGTGCGAAGATCTGTAGGAGCGGTGACAGACTATTCGCCTGCCATGTCTCCTCGAGGAGGGAGAGTTGGTCGAGTATGTTGGTATATCCACGCCGTAGGTTGCTCGTGAGGAGGTCTAATCCCTGGCGGTGGTACTGATACCAGTAGTTTCGCCACGATTGGTGCGCCGGATCGTTGTAAGCTTGGCTGATAGCGTAGCGGTTGTTGTCGCTGGCGTAAGCTTTCCAGCCCGACCAGTCCATCATCTGCTGAGCTGTCGCCACTAGTTGCTGCATCTGCCGTGCGGCGTAGTCGCCTCCTAGTGGCGCAAAGGAATCAAAGTCCAAGGCTAAGATGAGATAAGCGTAGAAAGCGACCGTCGCCACGAGGTTATTGTCAATCTGTGTCGGCGAATAGACCAGCTGCTGGTAGGGAGCGTACTGAAAGTTGAGCTCACGGTCCAGATGTACCACCAGAGGAGTCGTATAGGAGGCGCCGTAGACGGGACGCTGTGCGGAGATGCTCAGCTCGGCCGTGTAGAGTCCGTCATCAGAAGCGGTCAAAAGGTTCAGCCCCCAGGCGCATTCGATGCGCTCTACGGGTGAAAAGGTGGCATTCGTCCAGCGCGTTTGGTTGATCATGTCGGTCAATTGCTGGGTTAAGTCGGACACGATCGCCTGATCGGCGGAGGAACCGAGGCGATCCGCATTGACCGTGACGCGAGCATTCAGCTCTTGCGCCAGACTTTGCTGAGGAAGCCACAGAAGTAGTGCCACAAGGGCGAGGAGTAGACGCTTCATCTGGTGGAAGTTCATAAGACTAAACGAGCTGCGTGCGATGCTTTAAGACGAAGTCCACGATCTGCTTCGCCACAACCGCCTTACTCTCCAGAGGCAAGTCGCAACGAGCGCCCGCTTTGTCCAGGATTAGCACCTTATTCGTCGAGACACCAAAGCCGGCTCCCGCATCGCTCGTCGAGTTAAGCACGATCGCGTCGAGATGCTTGCTACACAGCTTGCCTTCGGCTGCCGAAGTGTCCACGGAAGTCTCTAGAGCGAAGCCAACTAAGTACTGTCCCGCACGACGCTTCGCCCCAAGGGTCGCTGCGATGTCTGGATTTTGCGTCAGCGTGAGCTGCATCTGCTCACCGCCACGACGCTCCTTCTTGATCTTTCCTTGGACACGCTCCTCGGGTCGGTAGTCAGCCACCGCTGCTGCAAAGACCGCTACCGAGCTACGCCCGAAGGTCTCCTCAGCCGCCGCCAGCATCTCCTCGGCAGTCATCACGGAGTGTACGACAATGTGCGAGTTGGTCGGCCGTAGATGCGTTGGTCCCAAGACCAAATGCACCTCAGCGCCCTGCTGCGCAAAAGCTTCCGCCAGTGAGATGCCCATCAGTCCCGACGAATGGTTGCCAATGAAGCGTACATCGTCGATCGGCTCGTAAGTAGGCCCCGCCGTGATCGTGACGCACTCCCCCGCTAAGGGGAGTTTCTCCGCTTTAGCGGTGAGCATCGCGACCGCCTGCTCTAAGATCTCCTCCGGCTCCTGCATACGTCCACGACCTGTCAGTCCACTGGCGAGAAAGCCTTCAGCGGGCAACGCTTGCGCCACACCGTCCTGCGCCAGTATCTCTAGATTGCGGGCGGTCGTCGGGTGAGACCACATGTCTAGATCCATCGCTGGCGCGATCAGCACCGGCGCACGCATCGCTAGGTAAGTGGTCACGAGGATATTGTCGGCAATGCCGTGAGCCATCTTACCGATCGTGCTAGCCGTAGCTGGCGCTATGATCATCAGATCAGCCCACGTGCCCAGCGTCACGTGACTATGCCACGAGCCGTCCCGACGATCAAAGAAGTCTGAGACCACCGCATGCTGCGAGAGCGTGGCGAGCGTCAGTGGCGTGATGAACTCCTTAGCCGCGGGCGTCATAACCACCTGCACCTCGGCACCCTCCTTGACCAGCAGGCGTACGAGCGAGGCACTCTTGTAGGCAGCTATCCCGCCCGTGATCCCTACGACTATATGCTTATTCTGTAAGCGCATGGCTATCTCTCGTGTAGCGTGAGGGCTCGTTCTAAGGCTTCATCTGCTCCTTGATCAGGAGGAACTGACGCTTCGTGTCTCGCGAGAAGTCCGCCTGCATGAGCCAGCTCAGGTAGCCTGGCTCTTGGCGAAAGACCTCTTCGACGGAGCGTCCCTTGTGCTTGCCAAAGTTAAAGACCGGCACGTCGTTGTCGTCTAGGACGATGCGTCCCGAAAGGTCTACATTGCGATGGTAAGTAGTCAGGTCGGACAGCTCCTTGACACTGTGTGGAAGCTCATCGCCATACTTATCCAGCTGCGCCATCAGCACATCGAGCGTAGCGATCGTGTCCGCCTCTGCACCGTGCGCTCCGATATGCTCACGATGACAGTAGAAGCGTACAGCCCCCTCGAGGGTACGTGGCTCCATCTTGTGAAAGATCGTCTGCACGTCTATGTGCTGCATAGCGAGTAGGTCTACCTCTACGCCAGCACGGAGAAACTCCTCCCCAAGCATCGGCAGGTCAAAGCGCTGCGAGTTGTAGCCCGCTAGGTCACACCCGTCGATCAGCTCCGCTAAGCTCTTGGCACAAGCTCTAAAGGGAGGGCAGTCACGCACATCTTCGTCCGTGATGCCATGTATCGCCGTGCTCTCGGCTGGGATAGGCATCTCAGGGTTGAAGCGTCGCGTCCGTACGATCCGCTCGCCATCGGGCATCAGCTTCAGAATGGTCAACTCAATGATGCGGTCATTCGTAATATCCAGTCCCGTAGCCTCTATGTCAAAGAAGATTAGTGGACGTTCCAGCTGTAACTTCATAGTTTATCTGATTCGATGGTTCTTAGATACGTACAGGAGCCGTGATACCTCGCAGATCCGTCTGGTCAGCCACCTTAGTCGGCGTGATCATGATCGGCTGCGTAGCATTGGTAATGTGTAGCTGTAGGCTCTCAGCGTTGAACGCCTTGAGGAACTTGATGAAGGTATTCGTCTTAAAGGTGATCTGCATCCCCTCCATCTGCTCAGGATAGTCCACCGGTATACGCTCCTCAACATCGACTCCAGGCGTATTCGCGCCCTGTGCGTAGAAGCCCCCCTTCATCACCATCGCATGCTCCTCAAAGGTGATACAGAGCAGGCTCGAGTCAG
>CABQOJ010000057.1 GCA_902465775.1 uncultured Porphyromonas sp.
TGCAGGATTAGCCAAAAGGTTATAGCGAGCCACACCGCCATCGTATGAGACAAATGGACGCTTGGCAACTACGACCACCTCTTCAAGTGCTTGTACGGTGGGCGTAATGGCGATGCTCAGAGAGCTGGTAGACCTCTTGCTCACCTCTACTTGATTTCGCTCGGGGATGTAACTGGAGCCGAGGTAAGAGACTCTATACGAATAAGCACCGAGGGGGAGCTCTTGGTAAAAGCGTCCTTGCTCGTCACAAACGGCGGGGAAGCAGTGCGTGGAGTCCTGACTACTGGTGAAGAGAACTACAGCATTGACCAGAGCCTCGCCCGTTGTCGTGGTCACCTCCCCAGTCACGGTGCCCAGGCGCTCTTGTGCGAGCGACGCCACGGCTGAGGACACCACGAGGAGAAGTGAAAGTACGAGTCTCACGAACGTCTTCTTATGCTCCACCGCAGGAGAATGGCTTCCAGTCATCGCTTCTTGTTGTCTTGATAGAGATATGAGGGTGTTTGGGGTGGAGCCCTTACAAAAAGAAACTCTCCCCTTTATACACCTGCAAAGTTAGTCAGCCTTTACGCTCGGCACAATACCCGAAAGGGTAATTCTGCTGTGCACCGCACTTATAACCCGCCCTAGGGTATTAGATCTCCTAGTAAAGTAGACTACTCCGTGTTTGCTTTTATCATTCACCCTTTTAGAAGTGTATTTAACACGAAGGCTTGCATATCTCGAAAATTATACGTATATTCGTGTTTCAAATCAGGATTAGTTGGCGATGGATGAGATGAACAGACTAACCGAGATTCAAAATAATTTTATTGAGCGCAATGTATTGCCATACGTGTGGCGGGCAAAGCTTTCGCAGACAGAGTACGAAGGGCTAAAGGATGCGCTGAAGAATCTCTTTGCTCAGTGTAAAGGGGTGAGGGGAGCAGAAGTCCAATATGTCAGAGAGTACGCAGTAGCTATAATGGTGTATATCGCTGAGTGGTTCAAGAGAGAGTATCAAGGGCCTGGGCAAGAAGAATCAGTCTTTGACTCTATCAATGTGGGTAATAATGTCAGTAGGGAGCTTTGGCAGAGTCTAGGGCAGCATATAGATCAAGAACGTTTTTTGAGTCAGGCGGGTCAAACTACGAGATATCTTAGGTCTATCTATGTATTAGGAGGTTTTCCTTTGAGACGAATAAACGCAAATAATCCTAAGGAGTTTATTGCTTTACTGCAGCAAGAACAACAGCTTGAAGAGAGTAGACTTAGAGATATCTTTGGCGTTGGTGGCACTGCGGTTCTAAGGTCGTTTACTCAAGAAGATGGAAGCTTGTATCAGTACAAGAAGTACATTGTTGATGAAGGAAGTCTTCCTTTAGACGAGACTGATGTTCAATGCTTTCAAGAGTTTACTAGACAGATTGAGGAGCGTTACTCCAAAAAGGATAGAAACAAGTTTAGGTTAGACTGGGAGGCTTGCTATTACAACCAGCAGCTCGCTCTGAGCTTACAGCTTACCCTCAGCAACAATGAGTCAACTACAGACGTCGAAAGGTGCAATATCTCCAGCGAAACTGCTAGGTCGTGGGGTGTAGGAGATCAGAAAGACTTGACGATAACTGTCAAAAACGGAGACACCACTTTACGAGCAATTACTTTTTACAAGCAGCGAGACGGCTCTTACTCCTCTTATATGGGGTATCATAGTTACCTCTTAGCTACGGATATAAAGGAGGGGTACTGCAAGGTCTTAAGAGAGACGGCAGAGGCTACGAATAGACTAGACTTTGGACAAGCTATTACGATAGCGTGTGGAGATAGAGACGTGCAGAGCTTTGACATAAACTCTGTTCTGAGGTTTCGGTATATCAAGCATTATCGATGGACGACTAGCAACAGAAAGGGAAACTTGGCTCTGTTTATCCCATTTGCTGATGATTTTGACATTCAGGATGGTAGTTTGATGGATAGCTCAGACCATAATGAGTCTATGTGGATACCAATCCATAGAAGCTTATCGGGGTGTACTTACAGAGGAAAGGCTGTGGATGCAGATCCTTATATAGAGGGTGAGCTGATCGTAGAGCCTAGAGAGTTAATCCATCAAGAGACCATACACTACTGGGCTGGTTGCTATGTGAAGTATAGGGACGAGCTGGTCTATCTGATACAAGACCTTGATGCGCTGAAGGTGAAGATCAAGGATTCACAAAGCATCCGGGTATTGCGTAGGGATGAATATACGAGAGATGATAGTTCCAAGAGTGACGAAAACAACGAATATGGCTGTTGTTATGCAGTCTCTGTGACGCTTCGTGAGAATAGACTCAAGAAGAAGACTATCTCGTGCTATCGCATTTGGAATGGCTTCAGGCCAATAGTTCAAGAGCTGGGTCAGGGAGATGACTTCCAGCAGGTGTCGACAGAGCAACAATATGATAGAGATAGAGATCTGTTGTATCGAGTATATGTCGGGGCAGAGGGAGTCTATAATAAGGAGACCAATAAGATATTGGGTCAAAACAGTGGCGTCATAAAATTCCTGAAGCATTATGTCTATAGAGATGCCAATGGACATAGTAGCTCCATCCACTTAGAGAATAGAGATAGGGCGACTACTTGTGTCTTCAATGATTGGAGAGAACGTGATCCACGCTACATAACAGTAAGTGGAGGTATACGTATCAGACCTTTTTCTACTAGAGAGATAGTGCCAATAGATGGTCGGTATAGGATACAACTACCTCAGGAAGGAGAAGACATATTACGTGATTGCGACTTTCGCTATGTCCCATTCTGTGATCTATGTAAAGAGCAGACTGTAAAGGTCGAAATAGAAACAACGCATAGCGGAAGATTTGCAGTTCTGAACTTTGAGCCTTGTCAAGGGAGCGATGGCCTACTCTTTCAGTCTCTAGAGGATAGGGGGCTAAAGCCAGACTACTATATCCGACCTCTATATATTCCCAATCCAGACAATGACAATGGAGCTAGACCTAGTCAAAACAATAGGATTAGGAAGAGGAATGAGAGAATCGAAGGTTATCGCGAACAGCTAAGTCGAGGGAACTATGATGAGGCTATTAGGTCATTTAACTTTGCCATCAAGCACGACTTGTACTTTGTCGTCTTAGACTGGCTATGCGCTCTTGTCTATAAGGCAGATGCCACAGTACTGGTGAACTTTTACTTTAGCTATCTAAGCTACTGTAAAGAGAAAGACATAGCCCCCGATTTCCTATCTTTGCACAGATTGTCGAGAGAACTGCTATTTGACTGGTGGATGATCCCAATAAGTGAGTGGCGGAAGCATCAAGGTCGTATAGAGGATATCGAGGCATTACTCCAAAGCAAACCAATAATTGGTGCCAGTAAGGAAGGGGAGGAAGAGAGCAAGCAACGGCTTGTTGATACGTTAAAACGAGCGATAGAGGCACGTCGCCCGATGCAGTTTACTGTTAACGGCAGGGCTGATGTTTCTTCTAAAGAGATTGCGAATGCGATTCGGAATAGAGGACGAGGCGAAAACAAGAATCCTTTTTGTCGGGGTGAAAAAGATAATTCTTGGCAAACAAGGGAGGCTATTTCATTTAGCTTTGTAGAAGTAGAGCGAATACTAAACACAGACGATAAATACAACAAATGAACTTTCGAGAACTATACATCAAGAGCAAAGAAGAGGTCAAGGAGACCCTCATCTCTATGTGGACGACAGGGGCAGTTGACGATAATGGCTATGAGGAAGCTTTATCCCAGGCTATAGACGGGCTGTTCTCTCCTGAGTCTACTAAACCTGTAGTGCAGTCGATGTTCCCATGGGAACCGATGGATCAGAAAAACTGGAAGGAGCTAGCAGGAAAGCTCGTTAATTGGAACGAAGAGTATCAACCCTACAAGCATCAGTATGAGTCATGGTGCAAGCTGCTGGAGGACAATAAGTCTATCTGTGTCACGACAGGTACAGGCTCGGGCAAGACTGAGTGCTTTATGCTCCCAGTGGTCAAGGACATTGCAGAGCATCCAGCTGCTGAAGGTGAAGGCGTTCAAGCCATCTTTCTCTACCCCCTCAACGCTCTAGCGGAAGATCAGAGAGGCAGACTAAACGAGATACTCAAACAGATCGACCCCGAAGATGAGCAGACTATAAGATTTGCGGTATACAATGGGAATACGCCAGAGAATGAGGGGGATGTCGATCAGAATGCTCAACATCTCAGTCGTGAGTTGCACTCTAGATCGGACATTAGACAAACCCCTCCACAAATATTGATTACCAATCCGACGATGCTAGAGTATATAATGCTACGTCGGGAGGATAGACCGATATTGGGCAATAACCTTAGGTGGTTTGTCATAGATGAGACTCACAGCTTCAAAGGAGCAGCCGCTGCTGAGCTGGCGATGCTGATTAAACGTGTTATTAGCGCATGTGGATTTGAGGATTCTGAGGCTATTCGCTTTGCGACTAGCTCTGCAACTACTGGGACAGGGGAAAACGCAGAGCAAGAGTTGAAGAAGTTCATCGCTGATATTTCCTGGAAGCGACCAGAGGATATTGAGATCGTGACAGGGCGTCGAGTCGTGACAGGGGTAACTTATTGTCAGGATAATGGATTTCCCTTGACGACAGAAGAGCAGCAAGGCATAGTACAGTCTCTAATAGAGAATGACTACATCAGTATAGACGAGCTGATTCAGAAGGGGAACTCTAACGAAGCGAAGCTCGGTTACCTAGATCAGCTATGCGAACAAGTCGGAGTCAAAGCCAAGGTACACTACTTCTTTCAATCTCCATTACTTGGCTTGAATACGAAACTCAATATCGAATGCGGTAATATATTTGAGATTTTGAATCAAAGGAGTGCAGAAGATAATGACTATCCGCTGGTTGAGTTAGTGCGCTGTAAGAAGTGCGGGCAGCTACTGGCTCGGGCTAATGTGACTAGTACGAAAGAGAAAGGCATATACGAATATAGTAAGATCAAGGTTGAGAATGTTGAGAGCTTTGATGTCGTTCTTGACAGCGGTGAGCTATCAGACAGCGATGATGTATCAGACAGCGATGATGTATCAGACAGCGATGATCTAGATGAAGAGAATGGTGTAGACGAAGAACAACCAGGAAAAATTGGCCTTTTTGCACCAGCTAGAGATGGGAATGGCAATTGTACTGCCCTCCCGAATTCTCGCATTCGAGTCGGAGGAGAAGATGATTGCTCCCCATTGGTCTTTGGAGGAGACAACCGATGTCCATGCTGTGGTGAGTTAGTTACAAAGGGAAAGAGTCATGAGACAAATGAGCTTCATGACAATAATGAGAGCAATAGGCAGGATAATCTATTACCGCTCTCTGTTGGCTCTCTCTTTATCAGTCGCATCCTCTCTCGGACCTTTCTTGAGCAGACATCTCCATCCAAAGCAGACCCCAACAAGCCTTTACCACATAACGGGCAACAGTTTATTAGCTTTATTGATAATCGTCAAGCGGCTGCTAGGCTAACTTTGGATCAAGGCTTAGATGTCGAAACCGAGTGGGTACAAAGCCGAGTCTTCAGAATATTGTCAGGCCAAGGTCACTTGACACCCGAAGAAGAACAAGAGCTTAATGAGATAAGAGCTAGAATGGATCAAGACATTGATGACGAAGAAGATCAATCTCGTAGGAACGCTTTAAGAGCAAAACGTGATAAGAACTACTTGACTTGGACTCAGCTGAATGACCGACTGCGTCATGACTACGCTGAAGAGTTGGAGATGCTTTTTGCTCAATTCATACCCTCTGAAGGAATTGAAAATGCTAGCGAAGAGGAGAAGCGAGCTTGCTACTTGATGACCATACTATATGAGCAGCTGGGGAGTCGTAAGCCTGGAAAGGACTCTCTAGAGACATTGGGAATGGTCCACACCTATTACCCAGACATAGAGCAGTGGGGCTGGGACGAAATAGTAAATAAATACTTCGGAGACTTTAATGAGAACTTCCCGAACGAAGTCACGCAAGAGGATTGGAAGAACCTAGTCAAGCTCTATATTGACTATCAGATACGGAGTGATGCTAGCGTCTTTTATAGAGAGGTACGTGATCCATATACGAACATAGGCATTACATCTTTCAGACGATTTGCTTCAAGGAGAGATCATCGTAGGCCAGTACGACCTTTAGCTCCTACAGGACGATTTGCTAGGTTGCTATATACTGTCGCGGGTATTGAGTTAGACCAGGCTACAGAAGAGCAAAAGGAACTTATCGAACGTACACTAAGTCAGGTCCTACAGCTTCTAAAAGACAAAGAGTTCCTAACAGACAATCCTCCTTATCGTGACAGAGAAAGAGGTTGGACCAATGAAATAAGAGAAGATACTTGGCGCTTGAATCTTACAAAGATAGCATTCAAGGTCTATGACAATGCTTACTTCTGTCCTGTAACGCATAGGTATATACCCTATACCTTTTGTGGCTACTCTCCTTATCTAAAAGATAAGAAGATCCCACTGAAAGCCAAGGAGGTTACTCAGTGGGGATCGTATGAGTTTGATTGTGAGACAGAAGATAAGGTTAGAGCGTGGTGGATAGAGAATCGTCCTGACTATCCTCCACTCTCTTTGCGCAGTGCAAGGCTTTTCCTCTCTCGCCCTATCTATGTATCATCTGAGCATACAGCACAAATAAACAAGAGGCTACTAAAGGAGCATCAAGATTTATTTAAAGAACATCGGATCAATGTACTCACCTGCTCCACAACGATGGAGATGGGTGTGGATCTTGGAGACCTAGAGTTAGTTGTAATGAACTCTGTTCCTCCCCATCCAGCCAACTACAAGCAACGAGCGGGACGCAGTGGTCGTCGGAAGCAGAATAAAAGTGTTGCCGTCACAATCTGTGGCAACGACTCGATAGGTCGTCAGGTTATGTGCGCCCCTTTAGCCAACTTAATCGGTCGAGTCTATTCTATCCCAGTCGTTGACTTTGAGAGTCGTCAGATTATCCAGCGACATGTCAATTCTTTTCTTCTTCGCTCTATGACTGGTGTAGAGCTGGGAGAGTATGTCTATGAGTTCTTTGGTAGTGGCTTTACAATTTTTAAGGTGAATAATATAGATGTAGTCTCGGTCAATAATGCCAATCTCACTCCAACTATTAGGTTAGGTAACAATGCTGATAGTGTCTGTAATAAATTTATGAATCAACTTCTTAACCCAACAGAAGAGCAAAAGAACTCTGTAGGGGCGTTGCTTTGTGGCACTCCATACGAAGGAATGGAAGTTGAGTTTATTCAGGGAACTTATTTTGACTTAGAGAACACATTCGAAGAGCTTCAGGATAAGTTTGAGGAAATCGCAACCGAGTACAAAAGAGCTTTGGGAGAGCGTGAAGACAACTTCGACACTTTAAGTGGGGATGACAGATACT
>CABQOJ010000058.1 GCA_902465775.1 uncultured Porphyromonas sp.
AGGAGCTGGCAGCTTTCCGCTCGTGGGGCAGTCCTACGCCAGGACACCCAGAGCTTTGTCGTAGCCGTATGATCGAGAACACGAGTGGTCCGCTGGGACAGGGACACACCTACGCTGTGGGCGCTGCCATCGCGGCTAAGTTTCTCCAGCACCGTCTTGGTGACACGCTTATGCCACAGCGTATCTACGCATTTATCTCTGACGGCGGTATCCAAGAGGAGATCAGTCAGGGTGCGGGACGCATCGCGGGCGACCTGGGGCTGGACAACCTGATCATGTACTACGACTGCAACGACATACAGCTCTCGACACGTGTTGAGGATATTACGGCTGAGGACGTTGCGGCTAAGTATGATGCGTGGGGCTGGAACGTCTTTGAGGTGCCAGGCAATGACTCTGCGGCTCTGAGTCAGGTGTTACAAGACGCTATCGAGACTTCCGAAGAGACGGGCGCACCGACGCTTATCATTGGCTACACCAATATGGCTTACAAGGCGGTCGACGAGGAGGGTAATCCGCTCGCAAACTTGATCGCAACACACGGACAGCCGATCTCTAAGGCGGGAGCTTCGTATGCTAAGACGATGGAGGCGCTGGGCGCTGATTCGGACAATCCTTTTACCATATATAAAGATGTAGCAGCCTTCTATGCTGAGCGTCGTGAGGAGCTCATCGCCTACTGGGATGGTCAGTACAAGGTCCAGGAGGAGTACAAGAAGGCGCACCCTGATCAGGCGAAGCTCTATGACCGTTGGTTTGCTGCAGAGCCTACCTACGATGTGGCTTGGCAGGAGATAGCTCAGAAAGCTAATCAGGCAACGCGTGCCGCCTCGGCAACGGTGCTCGGTGAACTGGCTAAGCGGGTGGACAACCTGATCGTTGCTTCTGCCGATCTCTCGAACTCGGACAAGACGGACGGCTATCTCAAGGGCACGAAGGCTCTGGAGGCGGGAGACTTCTCGGGCAAGTTCCTCCAGGCGGGTGTCTCGGAGCTTACGATGGCTGCGCTCTGCGTGGGTATCACCCTGCATGGCGGTATGCGTGCGGCGTGCGGTACCTTCTTTGTCTTCTCAGACTATATGAAGCCTGTCGTTCGTATGGCTGGGCTGATGGAGCAGCCGGTCATCTTCATCTGGTCGCACGACTCCTTTAGAGTTGGTGAGGACGGGCCTACGCACGAGCCGGTCGAGCAGGAGGCGCAGATACGTCTCCTCGAGCATCTGCACAATCACTCGGGTCGTCGTGCCCTACAGGTGCTACGCCCAGCCGACGTACATGAGGCTACGGTTGCCTGGCAGATGGCTATGGAAAACCTCCACACGCCGACGGCTCTCATCCTCTCTCGCCAAAACATCCAAGACTTACCTAATCCCACTTATGAGCGTGCTTGCCAGTTGAAGCATGGCGCTTACGTGGTTTCTGATACGACTCCTGCTGGCGAGACGCCCGACCTGACGCTCATCGCCTCGGGTAGTGAGGTGAGCACCTTAGTACAAGCCGCTGAGCTACTTAAGGGCAAGGGGCACAAGCTGCGCATCGTCTCGGTACCGAGCGAAGGGCTCTTCTTCGATCAGCCAGCGACGTATCGTGAGAGCGTGATCCCTGCTAAGGGCGCACGCTTCGGCCTAACTGCTGGTCTGCCCGTGACGCTCCTCCGCTTGGTCGGGGATATGGAGCATATCCACGGGTTGGAGAGCTTCGGCTTCTCCGCTCCTTACACGGTGCTGGACGAGAAGCTCGGCTTCACCGCTGAGGCGGTGGCACAGCGTATCGAGGAGCTCTGCCGATAGGAAACAAAGCTATGGGACTATTCTCACGCTTCAAGAAATCAAGCAAAAAGTCTCCTGACTCAACCGACCCGGTCGAGCAGGAGACGACCGATGCCACGCAAGAGGTAGCGGAGCAATCGACCGAGCCTAAGGCGGATACGCTCAAGGCGAACACGCTTAAGTTTGACGCGCTCCGTGCGCTCAAGATCGGCGAGGTGGACTTTGCGATACGCGCTCTGCGCACTTCGCTGGAGGAGATTGACGATCCTGAGTGTCGCCTTTACCTAGCGCAGGCTTTGCAGCGCAAGCCCGATCTAGCTGGCTCGATGGCCGAGCTGACCACCATACTGGAGGCTTATCCGGACTATCCGATGGCTCTCTATGAGGCGACGAAGGTCTCGAATGGGCTGGATCAGCACAGCGAGACGATCGCCTACGCTGAGCGGGCCTTGGCGACCGAGCTGGAGAAGGCACAGCAAGCTGAGCTACACCGTATGAAAGCTCAAGCGCAGCTCGCTCTAGGTGAGTCTGAGCAAGCGCTCGCTACCATCGACCAAGCATTACAGCTGACCGACGAAGTGCCACTCTACTGGCTCATCAAGGTGAAAGCACTGATCGCTTTGGAGCGCTGGGAGGAAGCTTTGGCGGTTGCTCTGGAGACGGCCGAGAAGTTCCCCGAGGAGGAGCGAGCTTACCTTTACGAGGGTTTGATCACTTACCACGAGGGCGACAAGGAGCGCGCTGAGCGTGCCTTCCGACAGGTTGTGGAGACGGATCCCTTCAACGTGGAGGGCTACATGCACCTGACGCATCTCGTAGAGGAGCTGCGTGGCAAGGAGGCGGCTGCCGATGAGATGGAGCAGGCTCTGGAGATGATTCCCCAGCCGACTCGTGCGCTCCTAGATTATGCCGCTCTACTATATAAGGAGTGCGACCGCACGGAGCCGTACGAGGGCGTGCAGCAGATGCTCGCAGAGCTTCCCGAGGATGCTGAGACGAAGACGGGCGAGGTCAACTTCGCTGGTCTATACGCTGGAGGCTTTTACTAAAAGGGAAAAGCCTCGATGTCAGCCAAGCAACGCAAGTGGTATGTCGTATGGGAGGGCTATCGCCCAGGCGTCTATGACAACTGGCAGGACTGCCAGCTACAGGTCGTAGGCTTCCAAGGAGCTAAGTTCAAGTCCTACCCAACTTCAGAGCAAGCGCAGGAAGCGTTCGAACTGGGCTACCAAGAGGGGCGCCAGCTGGGACAGCAGCATCGTGTCGCCAAGCCCGAGAGCAACCGACTGCAGGTACAGCACAGTGTGGAGCAAGCGCCTGACCAGTTGATCGGTGACAAGATAGCGCCTGCGGGTTTCATCAACCATTCGATCGCTGTCGATGGAGCCTGCTCGTCCAATCCGGGTGTGACGGAGTATCGTGGCGTCTACACCTTTAGCCATGCGGAGCTCTTTCGGGCGGTCATCCCGTGGGGTACCAACAACATTGGCGAGTACCTAGCGATCGTTCACGCCTTGGCGCTGATGGAGCAGGGCAAGCTCCCGCCACTGCCCATCTACTCCGACAGCAAGGTGGCGCTCGGGTGGGTGGCTCAGGCTCGCTGTCGCACGCGCCTGGACTCGACCGACCCACGTAGTGCTAAGACCTACGAATTGATCGTCCGAGCCACACATTGGTTGAAGACGCACACCTTTCGGGTGCCACTGTTGAAGTGGGACACAGTCGCTTGGGGCGAGATCCCCGCAGACTTCGGCCGTAAGTAGCCGACACTTATGTGCACGCCACTCTTCGTCTGCAACATCGGCCACGAGGTCGCACTGGAGGCTGGCGACCCGCTCCACTACACCCCGCCACAGATCATTCGTCAGATGCGCTCCGCACTCTGGAGCCTTCCCCTCTGGGCAACGCCTTTGTGGCTTGAGGACGCAACGTGGTGGGTGCACCCCTTTGGCAAAAGCCTCTCGCCCTATCTCACTGACCGAGAGCTGAGCCATATAGCGAAAGATGGGGTAGGGGACGCTGAAATCACACTCTGGGGACACGAGCGAGGCTTGGCGCACAGCCTGGCGAAGCTCTATGGACTAAGCGCTGGGGAGGCGTGTAGCGAACTTCCGCAGGAGCTGATGCCTAGCTGGACCAGAGCCGCAAGCGTACGTTTCTTTGAGAACTACAGTAGCGTGTCGTGGCGCAGTCGTGTCGCGATGATCTCTGAGATAGGCGCCTTGGCGGAGCTTTTGACCCACGGGCCCTGTCTCGTCAAGCTCCCCTTTAGCAGCTCGGGGAGAGGGCTCTGGCGCATCAACCAGTTGGACAACCAACTCGAAGAGACGCTTCGCAAGCTTTTGCAAAGGCACCGCACCCTCCTCGTCGAGCCTCTGCTCGACAAGCAGCAGGACTACGGTGCCGAGTACTATATAAATAAGGAGGGCGAGGTGCAGTTCGTCGGACTATGCGCCTTCGAGACGGACGACCAAGGGCGCTACCTCGAGAGCCTCTGCCAAGATCCCGAGGAGACGCTCCGACAACTCACAGACAGCCTCACCGATCCCGACGAACTGCACCAAGCTCTGGCGCAGCACCGTGCTTACCTCTCCCGTGAGGTAGCGCCCTACTACCAAGGTCCCGTTGGCATCGACCTGCTCACCTACCGCCCCGACACACTCAGCCCCAGCCTCGCCCTGCACCCGTGGGTCGAGATCAACCTGCGCTATACGATGGGGCACTACGCTCTAGACCTCTACCGTGAGCGCATCCCTCAGGGAAGCCGCAACCAATATCGCTTCGGCATCCTCTCTGCACCACGTGCCAAAGCCCTCCTCGCCACCGCCACAGCCCCTACACTAGACGCTACAGGTCGCCTTCGCTCAGGCCTCCTCCCGCTCACCTCCGCCAACTTCGACACCGTCTCCCACCTCGCCTACCTCCGCACCCTCTGACCTACTGCGCAGCTTGTAGCTCCTTGTCAACGCCTCCATAGAGAAGCCGTGGACTCACGAGTCCCACACCAAAATATATAGTACTGCCACAGCGCAGCAAGTATAAGCACCACCACAAAAGGGGGGCTCAGTCGTATCTCCACGATTGAGCTCCCTATTTTTTTGTGCGCCAAGCACGATGCCTCTACCATCCAGATCAGGTCAGGCCGATCAAGGATCCTAGCCCGCCACACCACTCACGCTCCCGACCGATCAAAAAAAACGGACTCTTGAGAGCGGATTACGCTCCCCACGGAGGAAATCCCCGATAGCTCACGAGAAAACGAAAATTCCCCACGGAGCCCCGAAATAAAACTTCGGAAGAACGAAATGAAACTTCGGAAGAATGAAATCAAAGTTCGGAAGAATGAAATCATAAGTCCCGAAGAATTTCTCCGCGCCTCCGTGGAGAATGAAAAGTCTCCACAGAGGAATCCCCGATTTCCTCCGTTCGTGACTGTGCGCTCCACCCGTCACACACCCCCGCCGCACGCTCCCACGGCGCACTTCCGCCTAATCTTCCCCGAATCTCCGAGACCTCTCTGTTTTCATTGATGTGCTTTTAGTTTGTACCTTTGATGTCAAAGTATTGAGTTATGAAGGATATCCCGTCAATAGTACTTGAAAAGGCGAAGCCCTTGCTAGATAGAGGTGGCTTCGTCAAATACCTTGGTCGCTCGAAAGATGGCGATATTTATTACGGAGCTATCGAGGGCTGTGACACTGGCTTCCCTGCTGTGTTTATCTTCGATGGTCATTTCGTTAGAGAGGTTAATGGCTTTGAGGCGTTGGATATTTCACAGCCCTTTCTCGAAGATTGATAAGAATTTCTCTAAGAACTTCTTTTCGTCCTCCTCTTCGTCCGTGAAGTCCGTTAGGTCAACGTCTCAGCCGTCTAGCTGTGCGGTGACTTTCATTATCGTGTGTGCCACTTGGCCAAGGCGTATTTAGTTTGTACCTTTGGCCTCAAAGGCGTGGAGTTATGAAGAACAAAGACTATACTAATCTCAAGGATAAGACTATATTTGACTTCTGCTCGGATAGTAAGCTTCTAAAGGGAGGCTTTGGTCAAGCATTGGTAGATAAAGAAGAGTTTATCCGACTTATGAAAGAGAACCCTTCGTCAAATGCTGGAACGTTGCTCCAACTAGCCGTTGAGGTTTTGCATGACGATAAGCTCATAGAAGCAATTGAGAGAGACTTCTCAGATGTGACTATTCCTCGCTACGAATAAATCTATTATCCGCCTGAGGTGGGTCGCTGGGGCCTACTGCTTGCCAGCTGCTCGCTTATTTGTATCTTTGGAGTGCAATCAATCCAATTACCTTATGTGCAACTTAGATTACGTCAACGAGCAGTGGCGAGCTGGTCGTGACGCTTATATCATTGACTACGCCTCTGATCTTGCTGTACACTACTCTCCAAAATTCGGGGATATGGTAGAAATAAAAGGCGCAAGGAGCGTAGGAGGTATAACTATAATGCGGAAGCATAGCGATAAGACTGTGTTTGAATGTATGCTCGCTGGAGATATTGTCTCCAAAGAGACGTACGACTGCTTCTAGCCTTGGAAGTGTACATAGTACTTGTCGACTTGTGCTACTATCTAGTGGACACGGACTAAGTAGGGGTGTGCTTTGATGGTTGATATACCATCTGCTGTCCTACTGCGCTCTTTACGTCTTGTTCTGTAGTGTGTTAGCCGCCTTGCTTTCGTGTGCCGTGTTTGTGAGGAATGGCTTTCGGCGAAAAAAGTTTGCTGAAAGTTTGGTGGATTGGGGAAGATGTATTACCTTTGCACTCGCAACTCAAAAGAACGGGTCTTCGGAGGTGTCTGGAGATTCTGAGTAGTGAGCAAGTTTTGACGGTTAGAGCGTTGTTTGGAGGCCTCTTTTGTTGAGGTTTCAGATCCTATCGGATAGGGCACTATATAGTAATTAGGTGTCTCTGCGATTTGAGCACTCCTATATAATAGGTGTCTCCGTGATTTGGGCACTCCTATATATAATAGGTGTAAGACGCACGAACGAGGCTCTCGAAAAAAAAACTTCTCCGGATATTTGGTGGATTCGAAAAGTTGTTGTACCTTTGCATTCGCAACTCAAAAGAAAGGGGTGTCCGAGCGAACTCGGTGGTCCGACTGGTCGGAGGTGTCTGACGTAGTTTCTAGAGAGGTGTACGGCAAGTCGCTTTGGAGGATTTCTTCCTTCAGTAGCTTTGGAGTCTCCAATGGATTTTCTGATTCCGATGGGGCTCTCGAAAAAAAAACTTCTCCGAATATTTGGTGGTTTCAAAAACTTGTTGTACCTTTGCACTCACAACCCGCAAGAAAAGGCAGTTCGCTCTTCACGTGTGAAGAGGCCTTGAGCTGGAGCTCCAAACGAGGGGCTGGTCTTACGGGAATTATAGAAGCGATCTTTGATATATTTCATAACTAAACAATCAAAGTGTAGTGATCTAGAGTAGTATCTAGATCGAGCAATACCTAAGACAATCAAAATCTAGGTCTACACTGCGAGGACAATAAGCATAATAGCACAATAATCATCTT
>CABQOJ010000059.1 GCA_902465775.1 uncultured Porphyromonas sp.
GAGTGCTTTGTGTACCACTTGATAGACGTCAGCTCCTGAGAGCGGTCTGCACTTCAAAGTAACAAAAAAATAACGAGACTGACCCACTTTTTGCTCCTTTAATGTGAGATAAGCCTTGATTTGCTCTTTTAGGGCCTCTCCAAAGGGTACGATACGCTCCTTGCGCCCCTTACCCACCACGCGTAGAGACATAGAGGCGAGGTCGACTTGCTGCGTCTCTAGGCTAGCCACCTCAGCACGGCGCAGGCCTGTCTGGTAGATAGTCTCTATGATGAGCCGATTGCGTACCGCGAGAAAGTCCTCGGGATCGGTCGAGATCGTCTCTAGTGCATCCTCTATCTGGGCCTGTGTGAGGAAGGAGGGGAGTGTGTGCTCTCGCTTGGGTCCTCGCAGATAGCGGGTCGGGTTGTCGTCGATGAGGCCTCGTAGCTGGAGATACTTGTAGAAGGACTTGACGGCGCTCAGATTCTTGTTGACCGTCGTGCTGGTCAGCTCGTTGTCCATCTGCTGCATGATCCAGTTGCGTACCAGATCTCGATCGGCATCACCAGGCTGCCACTCATCGCTGGCCAGCTCCAGGGCACACTCCATATAGGAGGTGATGGCGGGGCGGTAGGTGGTGAGCGTGAGCGGCGAGGCGTTTCGCTCTAGTCGCAGGTACTCCATAAAGGCCTCCAGCGTCTGCTGAAGTGCTTCGGTCAGCATAATGTTTGTGGTTGATACGTGATTCCGAGGAGCTTACAGAGCTGTGGGGTAAAGTCTCCAAGGTTAAACGGTCTGGAGCACAGCTCTTCTAGATAAGACTTAACTCTTGGATACTGGCGCTCCATAAGAGGCGATACGTAGGCTAAGAAAAGTACTTGTCCGATGCTCCCTTTAGGGATCTGATCTGATCGATATGGATGCCACTCGCCAAAGGCTCCAGACGTAGAAAGAAAGAGAATAACTGATGGGGTCTCGGCATAGTAATCAATTATCTCCTTAAAGATATAGTCTTCATAGGAGACTAAGTTGTAGTACTGAGCTAGGTTGTCCCTACTGTCGCCATCTAGCTCCGTGGGCGGGTCAATGGTGTTTCGATTAAAAGGGGTAAAATCCTCTGGTACTCTATACCAAATGTTGGTGGCACTCCCCACTAGATGTATTGTGGAGACGAGTGGGCGCTCCTCTGCACGGTGTAAGTGCTTTAGTACATCTCCATCGTAGGTGTGGCGCGCCGTCTTGGTCTCTAGCCCTGTCCGTAGATTGGTGTGGTAGGAGCGATCGCAGTCTAGGGCTAACTGAGGGGTTACGTCTAGCCCTATACCCACTCGAGGATAATTGCTCACCCAGTAGGAGTCATAGCCAGCTTCTCGTAGTATACCATAGATCGAGGGGTGTCTATCCCAACTCTCTGTAGACCCTTTAGGGCAAAGGCTAAAAGTCCAAGCCTTAGATAGTCCAAGATTATCAGAAGCCGCATAAGTACTATCCGAGCGAAGAATGGCTCCTGTGTCTATCAACTTATCTAAGAGTGGTGTGTTCTCATCTACTTGAGGGTCATAGCAATGCATCAATTGCGCGTAAAGTTCATCAACCCATACGATTACTACGTTGTGTGGCTCCTTTTGCAGAGCACTTGAGGAGACAGATCCTGCCTTAGGTCGTGCGATATGGTAGTTCAGACCACTCTGAGCTATCTGTCGCTGTGCCAAGCCTTGCGCCACACAGATCCGCTCCGTTGAGGTGAGTATCTCATAAATTGGATCATTATGGTTGTAGTGGCTTATCATGTTTGCGACATGAGAGATGCTCACAATTAGTAGGATAGCACCCACTGCCCATTGCACTCCACAATGGAAGTGTTTCGACTGGTTACTTAACTTGTGCAGCTCTCTAATAGCATAGGGGAGAGCGATTGAGAGGGTTAGAGCGAGTACCAGTAGGGCACACTCTGTAAGTAACGACAGCCAGTCTATATGCATAGAGGTTAAGAAGCCTTGTGCTTCCTCTGGATTAGTCGCCATCAAGGGCTCTATAATTACATCGTTGAACGGCATCTGGTAGGTCTCTACTAGAAACCAATCAGTGAGGTGCATCACCAGGAGTCCCCCTAAGAGGACTCCTATCCAGATCCTTCTAGCCACTCGCCATGGTATGAATGCCGTGAGTAGCCAGCCTGTGAGAGCTATGCCCAGCATATTACATAGCATTCGCCAGTTATCTAGAGACAGGTATCCGCCTGAGCTATATAGTACAGACCCTACAATGCGTCCATTAAGCCATAATATCCCTATGATGAAAAGCGGCAACCACGATAACTGTGGTAATCGACTTACTACGCCTCGAGCGTAATTGTTTAGTCTATTCATTGTAGCTGGTTAGGGTATTTAGGTTCGAAGGCTACCTCCTCTCCCCACTCATGTACCTCGCGCGGGCGTGATGCGTCATATTGAGCAGACCAAAGCTCTATCTGGGGGGAGGAGTAGGGCACCTGTATCCCCATTAGACTAAGCAGTGAGTTGGTGAAGAGATCTGTCATAAAAGGTCTGTGACAGGCTCCCTTGACGAGCTTTACAATGTCTGGATTCTCTGCCATAAATTGATCTGACATATAAACCATAAAGGGAATGGAGAGTGAGTGCTGTGTCATACTATGGGCAGTACTGTGAGGCTCCAAGGGATCATCGTAGCGAGCTACTGCATGGTCGGACATGTATATGACAATTGAGGAGGTGTGACTGTAGTAACGGATTATCTCGCTGACGATCCAGTCATTGTACAGTACAGAGTTTATATAGTGAGCTGACTTCTCAGCCTCTTTAGATAGGAGGTGAGGCTCTATAGGGTGGATGTCTTCTGACTTGAAGACTCCAAACGGCTCGGGGTAGCGATCTTTATAGTCAATATGACTACCCATTAGGTGGACTAGGGTGAATAGATTCGTTTTCCCCCTCATTGCAATTGTCTTGTAGTCTTGCAGTAGAGGGAGGATCAGCTCATCATACTTCTTCTTTTCGGCACCTCTACTCCACAGCCAGGAGACTGTAGAGTCCAGTATATCCGTGCTAGCCAATGTGTCTGAGGTGTTTGCTATAACCGTAATGTCTGTCATATACTCTCCAGCTACCTCTTGATTGGTTGCCCAGTAAGTGTGGTAACCTGCTTGTGAGAAGGCTAGAGGAAGTGTGGAGGTCTCATCCCAAGGTCGACTAGGATTACGCGCATCTCTTATGGAGAAAACCTTGCGCAGAGACAAAATCGTCGTAGGGGCGCAAGAGACTACATCATCATATAGCACGAGACTACCAGCCTGCACGAGAGAGTCTAGATGGGGCGTGTCTTCAAGTGGATAGCCGTAGCAGTGCATATCCAGCCGACGTAAAGACTCGCCCATGATAACGACGACATTGTGAGGTGAGCTGACTTGATTGGTGATCGTCACTTCTGGTAGGTGGCTCCTTAGGTAAGCGAGTTTCTCCTTGGCGTGGCGCACGGTTTTTAATCCCCCACGAGTTGTGGCTATATACCTATTAACCATATCCGCCGAGCGGTAATAACCATAAGAGTCTTGTAGCCTGACATCGACATCTCGTTGAGCCAGCACTGTGACGACTATATATGTGGGTACAGCAAGTAGTAAGATGCAGGCTATCAGACGCCAGGGGCGGAGGTCTTCTCTACGATATCGATAGAGCCATATAGCACCATAGGATGCAAGGGCTAGGATGAGTAACCAGCCGATCGCTTTAAGCCAGCTCATCGTGGGGATAGAGCAGAGGAGTAGGCGACTATCCACGCCCTCGCCAGGGAGCTGACGGTACTGTAGTGCAACGCTGTCGTTAAGGAGCACTTGCACATCCGTAATTAGGTAGTACTCGTATATGAAGAGGAGTGAGAGGAGTAAGACTACGACACCTGATAGTCCGTAGCGTATCAACTTACGCTGAGGTAGAGAGACGAGCAGTGCGCAACTCCCTACAAGGAGCACACACCCACCGAGCCAATTGACCAAGACCGATCCACTGACCATCTGCCCAGATGTGTATAAGTATAGGCAGAGCAAAAACAACTGCATGAGTGGCAGGAAGAGCGCAAGAAAGGTCTGCTCCCGCATTCGCTCCCAGATCTTGCTTAGTCGCATTTGTATTGATTGCTTCATATAGCCTTTATGTCATTGTTCCTCTGCTATCTATGGCATGAAGACAACAAGTCGTGGACTTGGGACTCTTTTACTCGGTTAGTGATTTTGGGCTAATCGTCATCACTATAATTAAATTCGACTTTACTTTGTAGGATAATCTCTTCCAAAAGATTTTCTCCTCCATCTTTGTCGATAACTTGAGTGAGGCAGTCTAGAAGTGTGGGTATGTTTATCACTTCCTCAATGCAGGTCATAAACTCTTCTACAACTCGTTCTATACCATAGGTGTCTAGTGCCTTTTCCCTTAACTCTGATAGAATCCATGGGATAGTTTTTTCTGTCTTGACCACAAAAGATAGTGGATAGTGTCTCACCTTTTCTATATCAAGAAAGAACTTTTTAAAGTCTAGATCTTCTGTAACTTGAAAGAATCGACCAAGAGGCTTCATGACAAAGTCTATTCCGCCATCGTTGGCATTTGTCCTACCAGTCTTATATAGGGTTAGAGGCTCCTTGGTTAAAGTCTTTATGTCATACCCCCAAATGATTGTCTGTTCTTTGTAAGAGTACTTGAGGATTGCATAGCTCACGATTTCAAACAGTCGAGCGTCAAGCTTTGGAGATAGTAGATTTGAGATAAAAGCGTAGATGTCCTCTGCTCCCAGACGCTCCATCGCTTGTAGTCGCGAACACTGCTCTATAAACTGTTTGAGCGTCTGCTGTTTCACCTCAATGTATTTATCTAGAATCTCAATGAGGCTCTCTGCAATGTTATAGGTATGATGACCGAGTCTGACTCTCAGAAGATTTTCATTAATCCAATACCTCTTGGCTTTCAGATCCCTTATGATAGGGATTAAGTTTGTAGTCGGGAAAAACTTTTGAAACTCAGCATTTACCCGATTATTTAGAGCGTGGTTTTGTAGCTTCTCTCCAAACGGAAGTTCTCTCTGCCGTTTAATCAGGTCAGAAAATAGAGCCCCTTCGTATTTGCTATATTCTATCCCATTATTTGTGGTCTGATTGAGATAGTCCTCGACAAGAACATAGATAGCATATAGATTTGCAAAGCTTGAGCGTGATTTGGATCCTCTATTGGCAGACTTCGTTTTTTCATTTACATACTGGAGTAGAGGACTCTTGTCATAAATGTCCTCCACCTTTTCACGGAAATGACTCTTTAGAATCTCCTTGATTGAAGATGTAAAAGCGTATTCTTTCATTCTTTATATCTGAAACAAGTATGGATGGACGGCTTCGTTCATCGGTCTTGATTGGAGCGATGTGTCAGCACTTTTTATGGGAGAGTCCGTAGGGGCGTAGGACAGCCCTAATCTCCTCAGGCCTATATTCACATACTCCTCTTGGAGCTCGATCCCGATAGACTTGCGGTGTAGCAGACGGGCAACGTACGATGTCGTAAAGGTACCAGAGAATGGATCTAATACGACATCCCCCTCATTGGAACTCGCTTTGATAATTCGCTCTAGGAGCTCTATGGGCTTTTGAGTAGGGTGGTTCTCATACTCTGGCATACGATACCTTACTCGGGTGAATTCCCATACATTGCCTGGCACCTTCGTTTTGCTGTAGGGCCGTGGCGGGTTCTTACGGTAGTCTATTAAGCCCCGCTTGGCACCAGTCTTAGCTTCTATAAGGATATCTGATGCGTTGAAAGTGTATTGTCTTTTGTCTTTGACACAGAAGAGGATAGGTTCATATAGAGAACCAAAATATCGCTTGGCTTGTACTCCAGAGCTGTCATAAGACCAAACTATTCTCGACAATATATCTAGTCGCTCACGCAAGTATAGGTCAAAGTAGGGCATAAACTGTGTTGAGGTCATCACATAGAGAGCTCCCGTTGGCTTTAGCTTTTGGATGCATAAGTCGAGCCAATTGTAGCACCAATGAAGGTAAGACTCGTCACTATCCCATTTATCTAGACATCCTGCGAAGTTCTTGCCTATATTATATGGAGGATCTGCAAAAACTAAATCAATAGAGTTGTCCGAAATACACTCAGAGAGAGCCTGCAGAGCGTCTCCGTGTATTATCTTAATATCACTACTTCCGAAAAATCTCATATGTCAGTTTCTAATTTTGGTGCTACAAAAAGGGGAGTGGACGCCTCTTGCCCTGGCGCATGAAGTAGATCTCGAGATTGGGGTCTTGCCCACGAAGGCCTGTGACGCGCTCGTTGAAAGCGTCATAAAGGATCTCTATATTGCCTACCCTTTTGATAAGGCTAGAGAAAGCGTCGTAACGGATGTCGTAGCCTCCGATCCGTCTGACGCGGTCGGAAAGCATCTCGTAGTCTATCTCGCAGGTACCGACCCGCTCCAGTCGATCCGAGAGCATCTGATACTTAAATGTGTAGGGGCCGAATTGGGCTACTCGGTCGGAGAGAGGCTCGTACCTCACCTGCCATCCATAGGGGAGCTGGTAGACCCCGTCGCGGTAGGAGTAGGCGGGCTGACCTTTTGAGTCATAGATGATGACATCCTCCAGCATCCCATCACGCAGCACGACGAGCAGCTGCCTGCGCACTATGATGCCGATATGCCGGCCTGATATGCCCGCTCCGACAGCTGTCGGGGGCTCCTGATAGTCATAGGGGTTAGGTCGTCTAGAGATATATTCCCACGTGCCATTGGGGTAGAGCATCACCTCATCGCCATCGCTCGTGATGGCACGCACCTGCGCCATAGCATAGGTCGCTCCTAGGAGTAGCAGGAGTGGTAAGAGTAGGGCCTTTAGGGTAAAGTGCTGCATAGTTGTAGAGCCTAGATGATATGTGCAAAGGTAGCAAAATAGAGAGAATGGTGTGTGGCAAAAAGTTCCCAGACTGGGGAAATTCAACGCTGCCTCATTACAATAATTTAGGCTCGACGACATATTGAAATGGCGCTGTGTCGGGGAAAAGTGATTTCCACGTGGATATTTCAAAATCTCCACGTGGGGAATAAAAAATTC
>CABQOJ010000060.1 GCA_902465775.1 uncultured Porphyromonas sp.
GCACCGTAGTCTGTGCTGGTGGTGGTGTCGGTATGGCACCGCTCTACCCTATCGCCCGTGCGCTCAAAGCTGCTGGCAATAAGGTCATCGTCGTAGCTGCAGCTCGTACCAAGGAGCTCATCATACTGGAGAAGGAGTTCAGAGAGTTTGCTGACGAAGTCATCATCATGACTGACGATGGCTCCTATGGCACAAAGGGTCTCGTGACTGATGGTGTCGAGTCGGTCATCAAGCGCGAGAAGGTAGACCTCTGCGTGACGATCGGGCCCGCTATCATGATGAAGTTTGTCGCTCTTCTTACGAAGAAGTACAACATCCCCACCACCGCCTCACTCAATACCATCATGGTCGACGGCACTGGCATGTGCGGTGCTTGTCGTATCACCGTCGGAGGCAAGACACGTTTCGTCTGTGTCGATGGACCTGAGTTTGACGCTCACCAGGTAGACTTTGACGAGCTACTGATGCGTCTCAACACCTATAGGAAGTAAGTATCACACTGAGCTAACCACAATATTACAATGTCAGAACAAAAGGATCTGGTCACCGCTCGTCGCAACGAACCTTGGCGCGAGGAGCTTCGCAAGTCACATACTGGTAAGGAGCGCATGTCTACACCTCGTGTCAAGATGACTGAGGTGGACCCTCATGAGCGTGCTCGTAGCTTGACGAAAGAGGTCAACTGCGGTCTCACCGAAGAGGAGGCTCGCCGGGAGGCTATTCGCTGTCTGGACTGTGCCAATCCCTCTTGTATGGAGGGTTGCCCCGTATCAATCAACATTCCCTCTTTTATCAAGAATGTAGAGCGTGGTGACTTTGCCGCTGCAGCGCACATCATCCGTGAGAGTAGCTCGCTACCCGCTGTATGCGGTCGTGTATGCCCTCAGGAAAAGCAGTGTGAGAAGCACTGTATCTACACGGAGAAGATGAAGCGTGACGCCGTTGCTATCGGGTATCTTGAGCGCTTTGTCGCAGACTATGAGCGAGAAAATGGCCTATACGAACTACCCGAGATGGCTCCCGCCAATGGAAAGAAGATTGCCGTCATCGGTAGCGGTCCTGCAGGGCTCTCTTTCGCTGGCGATATGGCTCGCTGGGGTTACGATGTGACTGTCTTCGAAGCTCTGCACGAGGTCGGTGGCGTACTTAAGTATGGTATCCCCGAGTTCCGTCTCCCCCTACGAGTGGTCAATGCCGAGCTCAAGATCTTGGAGCAAATGGGCGTTCACTTTGAGACCAACGTCGTCGTGGGTCGTACGCTCTCTCACGAGCAACTACAGGAGATGGGCTTTGCAGGTATCTTCGTAGGTAGTGGTGCTGGCTTGCCCAACTTCATGAATATCCCTGGCGAAAACCTCGCTGGCGTCATGAGCTCCAACGAGTATCTCACCCGTGTCAACCTAATGGGCGCTGGTACCGAAGGGGCTGAGACACCTATATATAAGGGAGACGTGGTCGCAGTCATCGGTGGTGGTAACACCGCCATGGACTCAGTCCGTACGGCACTTCGCCTGGGTGCTAAGCGTGCCATGATCGTCTATCGTCGTAGTGAGGAGGAGATGCCCGCACGTCATGAGGAGATCCTACATGCTAAGGCTGAGGGCGTTGAGTTCCTCACGCTACACAATCCCATCGAGTACGAAGGCAACGAGAAGGGCAAGGTGTGCCGTATGAAGCTACAGCGCATGGAGCTTGGCGAGCCTACGCCTGATGGACGTCGCAAGCCTGTCCCCATCCCTGGCGCTATCGATGAGGTAGACGTAGACGTGGTCGTCGTGAGCATCGGTGTTTCGCCGAATCCACTCATTCCACGCTCTTTCCAAGGTCTAGAAGTTTCGCCCAAGGGAACCGTCATCGTCAACGAGCATAACCAAAGCTCTATCAAAGAGGTCTACGCTGGTGGCGACATCGTCCGTGGTGGTGCGACAGTCATCCTCGCTATGGGTGACGGACGCAAGGCTGCTGCCAATATGCACGCAGCTCTAAGCCAGCAGTAACTTAGCACAGCCAGTAGCTCTGCCTATGCTGGCGCGCATCATCCTACCCCTAGCCCTCGAGGAGGAGTACACTTATCGTGTACCCGAGGCGCTGTGTGAACAGGCGAGGGTCGGTATGCGTGCGCTAGTGCAGTTTGGCAGTAAGCGCTACTACTACGCTATCATATCTCAGCTGATCGAGGAGTCCGAGAGACCTCTCGGTCAGCTGAAGTCTATTATAGCCCTACCCGACCGAGAGGCGATAGTGACTCAAAGTGAGATCGAACTCTGGCGCTGGGGCGCTACCTATTATATATGTTCGCTGGGCGCTTGGCTCACGGCAGCTATACCGAGTAGCTACCTACCCTCTAGCGAGACGCAGGTGGCGTGGCGAGAGCCTGACGAAACGCCCGAAGGCGATCAAGCAACCGACTACAGAGCGACCGAGCTATCGGAAGAGATACGTCGTGAGCTCCTCTCCATGCGAGGGCATCAGGCGAAGGTAAGCAAGCTGGCGAAGATACTCGGCGATCGTATCTATCCCGAGATAGACCGGCTCCTTCATGCTGGCGTACTCATCGGCAGCGAGTCCATACCACGCTACAGCCGGTCCGTACAGGTCGGCTCGCCAGCCGTGCAGTTTGCTGAGGAGCTATGCTCCGAGGAGTCCCTCTCCGAGCTTGTTGAGAGCCTCTCCCGAGCCAAAGCTCAGAAAGCTATGGTAGAGCAGCTGATAGACCTCCTCTACCAGCATGAGCTACCGCTCGACACGCCCCTACTCCGAGAGACACTCGTTGGTCGAGACACCAATAGGCAGGCGACACTCCGCACACTCATCAAGCGAGGCATACTGCGAGAGACTGCGACTTTCTTCGATCCACTCGTACGTCCCACAGTACAGCGCACAGCCTCGACAAATGAGTCCAGCCTACAGAGCCAACTCTTCGAGCGTCTCATTGGCGAAACCTCCCGTCCCGTACTCTACCAAGCGACCAGCAATGAAGAGCAAATAGAGCTGGTCGTCTCAATGGTTGAGCAGATGCTACAGCGAAGCCCTTCGGCACAGGTAGTTATCTATGTGCCCCAGCTCTTCCTCTTTGACCAAAGCCTCCTCTACAGTGCCCTACAGCAACTAGCTAGAAGCGGGGAGGCGACACCCTTTGACCTAGTCCTCTACAGTTCCTCCACGACAGACGCTGAGCGGATGGCACTCCGTGCTAGACTCCTCGGGCTGATGCACCGAGAGCGTGGTCTCATCGTCCTCACCTCTCGTATGGGCAGCCTCCTTCCGCTCTCACGCTGTGACCTTGTCATCGTTACCGACGAGGAGAGCAATCGCTACAAGCAGTCCGAGCCAGCGCCTCGCTATCATGCTCGTGACCTGACAGTCGTCGCTTGTAAAAGGAGCCAGACACCGCTCCTACTGACTACCGTTGCGCCTTCTGCCGAAGCTCTGTACAACGTAGAGAGAGGATACTACGGCTTGCTCAATCAGCTGAGCACCCAGACCACTCCAAAGGCGCCACGCCCCTTCGAACTCATCGACCTATCCCTACAACGTAAGCAGGGCAAGCTACCGTGGGGACAGATGCTTTCCATCGAACTACGCAAAGCTCTCCTCGACCAGTGCCAGGCAGGGCGCAAAAGCATCCTCCTACTCAATCGTCGTGGCTATGCCCCGCATCTCGTCTGTAGACATTGCCAGAAGACCCTCCAGTGTCCCAATTGTGACGTCGGGCTGGTCTACCATAAGTCCACGCAGAGCGTCAGCTGTAGCTATTGCAACTTCACTGCGCCGGCTCCTCGTGCCTGTCCTCATTGCCATCAGAGTGATACGCCGGCTCTAGGCCTGAGCGAAGCTCCGACAGATAGCAAGCTCGGTGCCTTCAGCATACAGGGCTACGGCGTAGAGCGTATCGCCGAGGAGCTCACGCTCTTCACCCCGCCTGAAGTTCCCATCCTGGAGCTCAGCGCTTCGCAATATTATAATAAGGAGTCGCTGCAACGGATGCGCCAGCTGATACGTAGCGACGAGCCAGCCATACTGGTCGGCACCTCAAGCCTTATCTATCTAGATGCCATCCGCAATGTGGGACTCATTGGCTTGGCAAATTTAGATCAATTGATCGTGGGCGATGACTTTAGAGCCAACGAACGAGCCTATGCTGCGCTCAGCCGATTCGGGAGTAACTATCCCACGGCACAGCTTTACATACAGAGCTACCAGACCGACACCCCGCTACTTGACAGTCTGCAGGGCGGAGCCACGGCAGAGCCTTATGGCGTAAGCGAGCTAGCGGAGCGGGAGTACCTCCACTTCCCCCCCTACGTGCGTCTCATCTATGTTTATGTACGAGGAGCCTCCGAGGGTGACGTCTGCTATACCGTAGCGGCCCTATCACGTCTGATGCAGGCAGAGCCGTTTCAGTCGCTCTGGCAAGCCTCAGCACCCATTGCGCCCTACGTTTCTTGGGTGCGTATGCGCCATATTCGCTATATTTGCATGAGAATACGTTCCTCTAGCTCCTGGCGGGAGGTGCGTATGCAGATTTGTCATATTATCTCCACGGTACAGAAGAGCGCTATCCAAGCGCGACGGGTACAGATCTATTGCGATGTAGATCCTCTCTAGCGTCCTGACGAAACAGCACCTCAACTTGATCGTGAAGTCTTATAACCCATTAGAGCCCCCTGAATAGTATCCATGTATTACTATCGCTTTACCTTATTATTACTCATCGCTCTCCTCGGCTTATCCCCCTTGGGAGCGCAGGAGTACACCCACACAGATAGCTTATCCACGGCAGACAGCGTCACGGCACCCGTCGTCGAGCTCACCACGCTCAAGGTGCAGTACCTCCTCAACCGCGCCAATCCCGTAGCGCCACTACCCAAGGAGGTACTCCCCACGACCCTCCTCGTGCAAGCTCCCCTCTCGTCAGCCGTGAGCGTCATCTCCAGTGGCAAAAACCCCGAGCTATCCCTAGACTTACCCACCAGCTTGGTCAGTAAAAGCACCCCTCTCGCCACAGCACTGCACGGTGAGGAGCTACAGCTCCCCGCCCTACAGCAATACTACGAGCGTAGCTTGCAAAGCGTCAACCAGCTCAAGCTCGCCACTCCCGCACTAATCTCTCGTCAGGAGGGAGACCTACTGGCGCACCGTATCGATATAACCACCGTCGGAAGCTCAAAGCCCATCGTCGCGGCAACCGTCAATACGCCCTTTGCAGGCGTTGATGCGTCAGACCAGCTCCACGGCGTCACGCTAGCCAGGAAGTATTGGTTCCCCGGGCTAGAGAGCAACATACAGTTTAGCCAGACCTATATCTCGCCTAACTGGCACAAGGGTGGTAACAGCGCCCTGGCGCTCCACAGCAAGCAACTCCTCCGGCTCAGCTACGAACGGGACAAGGTCAACTGGCTCAACGAGCTAGAGTGGCGCATCGGACTCAACGCCGAGATACGTGACTCGCTCCAGGGGTACAACATCTCCGATGACCTCCTCCGTATGCGTAGCAACCTAGGCATCAAAGCCTTCAAGGGGTGGTACTACTCACTCGATGTAGAGGCACGCACACAGGCTTTCGAGCAGTGGTCAGAAGACAAGAAGGTGCTTTACTCGGCCTTTGCCTCGCCCCTCACGCTCACCGCTGGCCTCGGTATGAAGTGGGTCGTAGACAATAAGTCCAAGACCCACTACGGTCGTCGCTTCCGACTCGATCTCAACATCGCTCCCCTCGCCTATGACTTCAAGTGGTCCGCACGCAAGGATATAGATATGACTCGACACGGCTTTAAGGAGGGCAAAAACATCTACAGCGCCATCGGCTCCATGCTGCGCGCCAATATGATTTGGGACTTTACCGACACCTTCGCTTGGGAGTCGCGGCTCTACTACAATACCAGCTACAAGCGCATTGAGACCGAGTTTGAGAATTCCCTCATCTTCGCCTTCAGTCGCTACTTCTCCACCCGTGTCAATGTTCTGCTTCGCTACGATGATGCGGTACCGCTCACCCCAGAGAATAGGTCTCGCCTGCAGATCTATCAGATGCTCACTGTCGGCTTTGATCTTAAGATCTAAACCTTTCACATCGGCACTATGCAGTTTACCATAGACCACACCTGTCCTCATAGCGACGCACGCACTGGTGTCATCAAGACCGCCCACGGAGATATACAGACCCCCGTCTTCATGCCCGTGGGTACCGCTGGAGCCATCAAGGCGGTCACGATGGAGCAGATGGAGCAGGAGACCGATGCGCGGATCATCCTCGGCAATACTTACCACCTCTACCTGCGTCCGGGCATTGAGATACTCAAAGAGGTCGGCGGGCTACACCGCTTCGGCACTTGGAGCAAGCCTATCCTGACCGATAGTGGAGGTTACCAGGTCTTCTCGCTAGCCGCTATGCGACGCATCACCCCCGAGGGCGTCACCTTCGCCTCGCACATCGATGGCTCCAAGCACCTCTTCACCCCCGAGCGAGTTATGGAGATAGAGCGCGCCATCGGAGCGGACATTATGATGGCCTTTGACGAGTGCTGTCCAGGCGATGCTAGCTACGCCTATGCCAAGCAGTCGCTAGACACCACCGAGCAGTGGCTTGACCGTTGCCTCAAGCACCTCGAGCAGACACCGCCACTCTATGGTTATGAGCAGGCACTCTTTCCGATCGTACAGGGATGTGTCTACCCCGACCTCAGACGTCGAGCTGCCGAGCATATCGCTTCGCTAGGCGCTCCAGGCAATGCCATCGGCGGACTAGCCGTCGGCGAGCCTACCGACAAGATGTACGAGATGATCGAGCTGACCAATAGCATCCTCCCCAAGGATAAGCCGCGCTACCTCATGGGCGTCGGTACACCAGCCAACATACTAGAGGGCATCGCACGTGGAGTCGACATGTTTGACTGCATCATGCCCACACGCAACGCCCGCAATGGGCAGCTCTTCACCTGGCAAGGCACCATCAACATACGCAATGCCAAGTGGCGCACCTGTCACGAGCCGATAGACCCCGAGGGCACCGCATCGACCGACCACCGCTACACCCGCGCCTACCTCTACCA
>CABQOJ010000061.1 GCA_902465775.1 uncultured Porphyromonas sp.
GGAGACGTATGATGCACACGATACATGGTCAGCCACTCTGACATAGTGACGAAGAGACGAGCCACCTGGCTACGCTGGGGACTTCCGACGATCATAGTAGTACTCATCATCGTCGGACGGCTCTTCTTCTTTGTCTATCGCCAGCCCACAACTAGTGGCACCAGCTACCACTTGATGAGTCGCATCGCACAGCCACATCGAGGCGATGACGTACTCCTCAAACTAACCACCGATAGCTTAGCGGGAAGCGAACTGATACTACGAGTCGTGGGCGAGCCAAGCGACACCCTGCGCTTTACCGAGGGCAAGCTCTTAGTTCTGGGCAAGCGTGGTCGGCAAACCTTTACCATGCCACTCCCCCAGCCTTTACAGCAAAGCACTTACGAAGTGGTCTTGGCAGCCGATGAATATTGGCTCTTAGCCAAGCCCCCACTCACGGCAGAGACGATAGACTCTCGCCACCTCGGACCGATCCGCCGCTCAGAGATCTCAGCAACAGTCATATGGTAGTGCTCCCCACGGCATACGCTCCCTCGGTCGCCTATATGAGCTACCTGCTGGACAGCTCCACGCGTATTGAGGCGCACGAGTACTATCAGAAGCAAACCTACCGCAATCGCTGCGCCATCGTTGGTGCCGAGGGGGTGATGAAGCTCTCTATCCCCGTCCTCGCGGGTTCCTCACAGCAGTGCCCTGTACGGTCGGTACAGATCGCTGAGCATGACAACTGGAGACACAAGCACTGGTACACCATAGAGACCTGCTACGGCGCATCACCTTACTACGAGTACTACGCTCCCGACCTAGCGCCACTCTACCTGGACAAGGAGCGCCGATCCACATCGCTCTACCAGCACAATCAGCGGCTCATCATGCGCATCTGCCAACTCATCCACCTGCCCTACCAGTGGCAAGAGACAGAGCAATATGTCGGTGCCTCAGCTGACCTGTGCTCACAGCTTCTGACACCCATCTCCACCGCCAGCACAGCCACCCAAGAGGCTATCGCCTCCGTCCCGTACTACCAAGTCTTCGCCGGGTCGCTCGGCTTCGTCCCCAATCTCAGTATCCTCGACCTGCTCTTCAATATGGGACCCGAGTCACTCCTCGTCTTGCGACAGCTCCACGAAGAGCTCTCCGCCACCTCGCTTCTCTAGGGATTAGCGTAGCCATCGGCCACAACCGCCGTCATAAAGACGCCGAAGATTAGGACGAAGATTATAAGCCAAAAGAAAGAGATACAAGCCCCAGCGATGGCTAAACCTCGTGGCTTACGAAAGATGCCAATAGTAGAGAAGATGGCTCCTAAGACCCATACAATCCAACCTACGACGGGGAACCAACCTACGACTAGGGCGACCAGCGACAAGGCAAAGCCTGCAGTACCTAGAGGGTTCTTGTACGGACTCGGCACCACATTCTGGACATAGTCATTTGTTACTGGCTTGTCCTGTTGCTCCTTATTTCGGTTTTCATAGGGTGAAGGAGTATTTACTTCCATAGGAAGCTAGTTGATAATGGTTTGTAGTGCCAAAGATACGAAAAGCAAACAATAGCGACTTCATAGTCCTACGACACGTGGGGAGCCTTAGCACTAGATTGCACCCGTAGTAACAGTCCCGTCACATCATCAGCATACCTTTGCCTCCGCAATTGCTCTAGTGGACAATACCTTGTGACGCGCTCTAGATGGAAACGCAAAAACGTTTATAAAACTCAGTACGAGGTTTTTCCCTATCTTTGCGACAGTTGCACTAGACACTGAAATGTGTACAACAGATCATCAAGCCTAATCACTATAAGTAAACCTTATCACTTTACTATGAGACAAAAACTTTACCTCCTCACCTTACTACTTCTAGGACTACTGAGCTCCTCACACGCTCAGAGCAATCCATACGGAGTAAATCCGACAGCTACCCCTATAGCTTGCACGACGATAGACCTAGACTTCGAAGATGGGCAACTCCCTACTGACTGGCTCAATGTATCTCTAGAGGGATCACGCCAGTGGGTCCTTAAGACCTTTGACGAGAATACGGCTCTACGTATGACAGCTTACCAATCGGGGAGCAAGTGTACCACAGCTTTCGTATCCCCTCTGATTGAATTCCCTGCGAATGAGGGACAGGGCTACCAGTTAAGCTTCTGGAGTCACACTGGCTACGCCAATGGCGCAAAGCTCGTGACGAAGCTACTCGATCGCAATGGCAATGTGGTACAAGTCCTAGAGGAGTTCATCAAAGAGAGTCATCCAGACTGGGCTCCCTTTTGGGATGAGCACAAGTTCTACCTCCCTGACACGACAGAGCCAGGCTATATATGCTTTGAGTATATCGGCAATGACGACGATACGCAAGGGCCGATCATGACCACAACCTACGAGATCGATGACATCGTTGTAGAGCCTGCCAACGCTAAGCAAGAGCTCACAGCCTCCGTAAGTAGCTACGACTTCTACAGTCGTGAGATCAACAAGGATCACACCTACACCATCACCTTCCTCGGTCGCAACCTTCCTGAAGACATACAGCTCTCACTCACCGATAGTAGCAAGGTGTTTACCCTGAGCACCACAACACTACCGAAGGAGGGCGGAGAGCTGGTCATCACTTACCACCCTACAGAGGGTGGCAGTCACTCAGCCTCTCTCTCCGCGACGTCTGGAGATCTCTATGAGGGGATCATGCTCTACGGACGTGGTTTAGACCCCTCTAATCCCTACAATGTGGATATCGCTATGGCTCCGCAAGCTCTCGATGAGAACTTTGAGCCATACGGCTGGGACGACTCTGGCTACAATCTACCCAAGGGATGGAGTCAGATCCCTCTCAAAGGTCGTGTAGCGTGGGAGGTCAAGGATTACAACAACAATATGTTTCTACAGATCAATCCCTTTGGTCTAGGAGTTGAGGTTGAGACGGCCGTAACGACACCTTTGATCGATATGGATCCGACAAAGAGCTACACACTATCCTTCGATTACAACTGGGGTTTCGCAAATGGAGCCGAGCTGTCTGTTCTGCTTTTAGACAAGACGGGCAAGGTGGTTAAGGAGCTCACAACTTTCACCCACACTGACAATGTGCTATGGAAAGATGACTTCACACCGATGGAGATTTTGTTACCTTCAGGCTGTGATGATAGCTTTATCGCCTTTTTATACAAGGGGCTAGACAGTAACGATAAGAGCCTGAAGCGCACGACCGCTTACCGCCTAGACAATGTCAAGGTGTACGCAAAGAGCGACAAGCCCTCATCGGGTAGCATCAAGGCGAGTGAGTCTCGCGTGGACTTTGGAGAGTTTCTCATTGGAGAGAATGACTCTTACCAGATCACACTCACTGGAGAGGGCTTAAGTGAGGATATGACGATATCCCTAGAGGGTGATAAGGGTTTTGCCATTAGCCCCACGACCCTACCCAAGGAGGGCGGGGATATAACGATCTCCTTTGATGCGAAGAAGTCGGGATCATTTACCACCAATATCCTAGTAAAGAGTGGCAAGGTCTCTCTGACGATCCCTGTGCTAGCGACCGTAGAGGGCAACGAAGGCGATGACAACAATCCGACCCAAGGCTCCTACCACTTTGACACAACGGCAACGCCTATCTCTCTCAACGAGGACTTTGAGTCTGGTTCTTTACCAGAGGGGTGGACATCACAGGCTCTGAAAGGGACTCGCCAATGGATTATCAAGCAGTACAACAATAATCAGTATGCCCAGTTTTCAGCACATAAGAGTGGAGAGGAACTCACCGTAGGACTCATTACGCCTCTTGTAGCGATAGACGCTGCTAAGGAGTACGAGCTACAGTTTGACCTCAAGAGTGGATTTTGCAATGGAGCGACCCTCAGAGTCTGCCTTTACGATGCTCAGGGACAACTGACTAAGGATCTTAAGACATTCACCGCTACGGATCCAGCTCAGGGATATGCTAAGGACTTCACCACAGAGACTATCGCCTTGCCTAAGGGCACAAGCAACAGCTTCATACTCTTCGAGTACGCAGGCGATGATAGCTCTCAGACCAAGCGGACCACGACCTATCAGGTAGACAATGTCAAGGTCAGTCAGATCACATCACTGCAAAATGTGGTCGCAACTCCTGCCTACACAATTGATGGGGTTAAGTTGATCCTTACAGATCCTGGATCCCTGACACTCTACACAGTAGATGGTACGATCGTGGCACAGGGTGATTACCCTGCTATGAGCCAGATAACACTTGAGCCGAGCAGATGCTACATCCTGCTACTGAACGGCATCGCTTACAAGGTTGTGACTCAGGAGTGATCACGAGGAGTCTCAACTTAATATCTAGAAAGGGTCAAGCCCCCTGGACAATAATCGGGGACTAGCAGAGAGTCCTCTACAAAGTCCCCACGCTAGGTAGCGTACCAGCGCCAAGCCAAAGGTCAATGTAGAGGCTCTGTTGCAGGAGTTACCCGCACGGATAGTAGCCCTCATCTAGTTTACTTTGTCATAGTCACGCCTAGGAGCAACCGCTTTTCTAGGCGTGACTTTTTCGTTCCACCCCGATATACTCTTTATCGTCAGGAGGTGCAAATCCTCCCGAGGAAATTGGGAATCTCCAGGGAGCAAACGAAAATCCCCCACGGAGATCCGGAATAAAAGTTCGGAAGAATGAGATGAAACTTCGGAAGAATGAAATGAAAGTTCGGAAGAATTTTTTCTTTCCTCACGGGATCGGAGGCGTTAAGAGCGAATTTCCGTATCTTTGTATGCGAATGAATGGTGGGCGGACTCGTCAAGAGCTTCGCAACACCTATCCTGTAATATACCAGTTATGGATCTACATTACGAAGACATACGACGTGACTACGGGCGCAGGAGCCTCAGTCGTAAGGATCTGACGGACGATCCCTTTAGCCTGGTCAGACTATGGCTACAAGAGGCGGTGGACGATCCTAAGGTCCTAGAGCCTACGGCTGTGCTGGTCTGCACCAGTACGCCCGATGGGCACCCTAGTTCGCGGACCGTATTGCTCAAGGAGCTGCTCGGCGAGGAGTTTATCTTCTACAGCAACTACGAGAGTCGCAAGGGTCAGCAGATGGCTGCCAATCCCCACGTCAGCCTCACCTTCCTCTGGCACGAGCTGGAGCGACAGATACATGTCGAGGGTACGGTGCGGCACCTAGAGCCTGAGCTCAGTGATCAGTACTTCGCCACGCGACCCTACAAGAGCCGTGTCGGCGCTCGCATATCGCCTCAGAGCCACCCGATACCTGACCGCAACTACATTTACACGCACTTTGTCACGGAGGCCGCTAAGTTTGCCCTGCAGACTGTACCCCGCCCCGACAACTGGGGAGGCTTTGCGGTGCTGCCTAGTCGTATAGAGTTTTGGCAGGGTCGTCCTAGTCGTCTGCACGACCGCTTCCTCTATGAGCGTCAGGAGGACAATTCGTGGACTATCAATCGTCTGGCACCTTAGTGCTTATGAGCTCAACGAAACCTGTACTCCTAGCTATCGACACCGCCCTGCAAGGGTGTAGCGTCGCTGTGACCGACAGCGAGCGGATACTATATACTAAGGTGTACCAAGAGACAGAAATATCTAATGCGGTGCTCATCGGACGCTACACCGAGGAGGCTATCAGCTGGTGCCAAGAGCACGGCTACCAGATAGCAGCCATAGCGACGACTGATGGGCCAGGCTCCTACACGGGGCTACGCATAGGGGCTTCACTGGCCAAGGGACTAGCCTTCGGGCGGAGCATTCCGCTCATAGCCGTCTCCACTTTGCAGCTTCTATTGGCAGGCTTGCCGAGCTTTGCGGGGGAGACCGTTGCGCTACTTGATGCGGGTCATGGGAACGCTTACCAGCAAACTTTCGACGCTCAGGGGGTTCCTTGCGATAAAGCGACTTTTGTCACCATCTCATCTGAGTGGCACGCACCCGTCGAGAGCCGTATCGTCTACGTCGGCTCGCTACCCGTAGAGGGCACCGCTGTCGCTCCGCCAACGGCCGAAACGCTCGCCACTGTGGCGCGTAGCTATTGGCTGGAGGAGCGATACGTCGACACCGCCTACTGGGAGCCAAACTATGTCAAGCCTTACCAGGCAGTCGTGGGACAAAACAAAGTCCTCGAGCGACTCAAACTATCTAAACAAGCATAAACCACAACTACGACCTAAATATGATCAAAGATATCATCGTACTTGCCAAGCAAGTCCCCGACACACGTAATGTCGGCAAAGATGCTATGAAGGCTGACGGCACAGTGAACCGTGCCGCCCTCGACGCTATCTTTAACCCCGAGGATCTAAACGCACTCGAGCAGGCGCTCCGTATCAAGGAGCAGAACCCCGACTGCCGTGTCTCCATACTCACCATGGGACCTCCCCGTGCTGCTGAGATCATCCGTGAGGCACTCTATCGTGGCGCTGACCACGGTTACCTGCTGACCGATAGAGCTTTCGCTGGGGCTGATACGCTTGCCACGAGCTACGCTTTGGCCTGCGCTATACGTCATATCTACAAGGGCGGACTGCCCGACCTCATCCTCGGTGGCCGTCAGGCTATCGATGGCGACACCGCTCAGGTGGGACCGCAGGTGGGTGAGAAGCTCGGCATCAACGTGGTCACCTACTGCGAGCAGATCGATCAGATCGATGGCGACCAGCTCACCATCACACGCCGTCTGGAGCATGGCGTGGAGACGGTACGTGCTCACAAGCCACTCTTGCTGACGGTCACGGGTAGCGCAGCTCCCTGTCGCCTACGCAATGCTAAGCGTGTACAGAAGTACAAGTATGCAGCCTCGGCTCTAGAGCTAGACACACTGCCCGAGACCTGGCGCAAGCGCCTTGAGAGCAATCCCGAGGAGCTGACGATTGACATCTTGACGGCCGAGAGCACAGGCGCAGACATCGCTCAGTGCGGTCTCTCGGGCTCTCCAACGAAGGTCAAGAGTATCGAGAGCGTCGTCTTTAAGGCTAAGGAGGTGATGCACC
>CABQOJ010000062.1 GCA_902465775.1 uncultured Porphyromonas sp.
CTGCTGAGGGCTGTGTCCTAGCAGCACATAGCGAGGGCTTTGCAGCCATCGTATCTCTCCAATGCGAGACGGACTTCGTCGCTAAGAACGAGGGGCACATCGCACTCACACAGCAGATCCTAGATGCAGCTATGAAGGAGCAGCCCGCCACTAAGGAGGATCTCCTCAAGCTCCCACTAGCTGATGGTCGTGCGGTATCCGATCACATCACCGACCGCATCGGTAGCACGGGTGAGAAGATGGAGCTGGGCAACTACGAGTTCCTCAAGGCTCCCTACACCACATCCTATATCCACTTCGGCAATAAGCTGGCTGCTATCGTTGCCTTCAACGAGGCTATCGACGCAGAGATGGGTCGTGAGATCGCTATGCAGGTAGCATCGATGAATCCTGTCTCAGTCTGCGAGCAGGACGTACCAGCTCATGTTCTCGAGGAGGAGCGCAAGGTCGCTATGGATCGTGCTCGTGAGAGCGGTAAGCCGGAGGCTATTTGCGAGCGCATCGTAGAGGGCTCTATCCAGAAGTTCTACAAGGAGAATACGCTCCTACACCAGCCCTTCGTACGTGAACCTAAGATGGATGTACAGAGCTATCTGCACACCGCATCTAAGACGCTGACGGCTACAGGCTTCAAGCGTGTCAATCTGAACGAAGACTAAAGTCAATACTGAGGATAAGTAGTCGCCCCCTGTGGGAGGCTATGAAGCCTAATTGAGAAAGCCCCATACACCTCTCGAGGTGTGTGGGGCTTTCTCAATTGTGCGCCACGATTCAGCTCGTTCCTCCCATAAGACCTCCCATAAGAAGGACAAGCTCTCGGCACAGATTCAAGGGAAACACTCCTCTTGCGACAAGGCGTGCGCTCCTTTAGCTCAGGGCGCTCTCTAGGAAGTCGATGGAGGTGACGCGATGGTCTGCTAGAGTCTGTGCGACGGTCTCCACGTCGTAGTGCTTTGGCGAGCTGACCAGCTCATACGCTCCCTCCTGATGGTGCTCCAGATTGAAGAGCTTGATCAGGGTGTCAAAGCGACTGCAATCACCATGGTTGTTGACGATGGCGACAAAGGGCTTGCCAAAGATGAGCGAGAAGGCGACCCCGTGGAAGGAGTCCGTCACCACGCACTGAGCGTTGAGGATCCCCTCGAGCCATGCCTCTACGGGAGGCAAGATGCACGCCTCCAGCCCTCGTCCACGCTCCATCCAGTGGCGCCACGGAGCGAAGAGTTGGTACGTGGTATGATGCGACTCAGCGATCTGCCGTGCGAGCTCCTCCTTGTGCGGCGAGTGCGTCAGCATATAGGCGAAGACCTCTCCCGAAGGCTCCTCTCGCAGTCCAAGCTGGTCCATGTACTCCTCCCTCGTGAAGAGCATCGTCGGGTCCAGCACCCACTGCGCTGAGGCGCCAAACCGCTGCGCTAAGAGTGGCACGGCCGAGCTCTCACGCACCGATATAGCTACAAAGCGACTCAAGAGCTCGCTGTAGAGAGCCGTCCGCTCAGGAGCTATGTCTATCGGATCCACTCCGAAGGAAGCCGCATAGGCGATGCGTCGCACTGGGTCTGTCTCAGGAATAAAGCCGAGGAAGTAGTCGTCCAGCATCGGAACAAACTCCTGTCGCCACACCTGATCACTCCCCACTATATAGGCATGAGCGGGCTGCTCGCGGTAGTATTGTCGTAGCTGTGCGTCACTGCGTAGCGGTGGCGAGAGCGTGATGTGCTGCTGTACGAAGCGAGACGTGTGCTGTAGTACGACACGCTCCGATCGTATAGATTGATCGTAGGAGATCCGCTTGACGGTGCGAACCTGCGCCTCAGCCCATCGCCTTAGCCGAGATCGACGGTCGAAGGGTATATCCAGCGTCACAGGCTCATAGTCCATCTGGCGCAAGGCTTGCTGTAGCGCATAGGCCTGCATGATACCCCCATAGTTAGCCCCTAGAGGGTGGGTCAATATATGGATTCGTTTAGTCGTCATCGTCTTAGTCTGGTAAGTTCTTTGAGGCCAGTCGCCTCTTGGAGAGATGCAGGTAGCCCTTCACGAGTCGTCTCTCTTCGACAGTTAGCGAGAGCGTTAAGATGACCACGGCACACAATCCGCCAAGCAGGATAGACGCCACCAGTAGTCCCCAGATAGAGCCTACGTAGGGGAGTAGGTGCCGATAGATGTAAGCCCCCACTAGCATGACGATGGTCGGAGGTAAGATGGGTAGCACCACCCGCTTGAGGTAGTAGCCCACGCCTAGCGCATGATATCTATAGGAAAGCACCAGTCGTACCGCTAGGCACGCTATGGAGACCAATATGTTGATGTATATAGAGTACTCTGGTGGGGCACCCAACCAGAAAGCTAGCATAGAGAGTGGTAGGATCATGATGATCATCCCCCCGACCACTACTTGGTAAATGCGTACCCGCCCCGTCGCTTGGATCCCTGTCATGAGCGCACCCGAGAGACTCTCTATGAGCAGTACGACGAGCGTCAACTGGAGCAGTAGGCTTGCGTAGGCCGGTGGCTTGACAAGCCACAGACGAAGCAGTAGGTCAAGGTCTAGCGCAAAGGGAATCACCACGCAGAGCATCAGCAGGTAGGAGATCTTAGCACTGGCGCAGATGAGCTTGTGCAGGTAGCCATACTCCTCAGCAGCGTACGACTTGATAATCTGCGGATTGGCCGCCATCTGATAGTTATTGGCAAAGCTAAGCAACGCACCACGCACCGAGTTGACAATGCCAAAGGCCGCATTCAGAATGGGGCCGAAGAAGTAGTTGTAGACGATGTTTATACCCTGCGTCTGAGCCACGGCAGCGAGATTGCCAAAGAGGTTCCACCCCGAGTAGGAGAGTATCTCTCGGTAAGCCGACCTGTCCCGTACCCAGCGAAAGTGTACCTGAAGAAAGAGCCTACGCGTGCACCCCACGTAGCAGAGCGCCATCACGCCACTGACGGCAAGGAGCAGGATAGGGTAGAGGAGAAGTTTGTCGCCAGCGTAAGCCTTCAGGAGTAGCACGGCACCCAGTCGCAGCGAGATGTCCACGATGCTGAGCAGGGCAAAGAGATTCATCCGCTCGTGAGAGACGATGAGGCTTTGAAACGGGGTGAGCAGCATGTTGACCACGAAGGTGCCCAAGGAGATAAAGTAGATCCACAGCGCCACCGTCAGTCGCTCGGGCGGAGCCACCAGATGGCTCGGCACGTACCATAGACCGAAGGGGATCGCCACGGCGCAGATGAGCAGGACCAGTAGTAGCTGCACCACGATTGAGACACTGTATACGCGCCCCACGCCTGAGTCGTTGCCCCGTCCCAGCTCGTAGGAGTAGAAGCGCTGTGTGGCGGCGACCATTGCCCCATTGACAAAGCCAAAGGCGGTCACCAAGCTCCCCACCACCTGATAGACCCCGAAGTCCTCTACCCCGAGCGCTGCTAGGAGCACCCTAGAAATATATAAAGAGAGTAGCGTGACCACCGCCATACGCACGAAGAGGAAGAGCGTATTGCGAGCGATACGCTGCGTGCGAGACGATGGCATCGTGCGCGCGTCGTTAGTCTGGTCGTGTAGCTCTTGTGCCATAGGATCTGCTGAGCAGGAGGGTGCGACCATCCTGTGACAGCCTCACCACTGCAAAGGTAGTGAATTCGTACGACCAGCCACTTCGCCCATCACCCAGACTAACTAATGCGAAAGATGTAGCGTACTATGAATGATTTATATATATTTGTAGGCGTAACACCCTTGACACTAGACACCCACAAACTAAAACCCTATAACAATGATGAAGCCCATTACCTACATGAGATGCGCGGCTTCTCTTCTTGCGCTTTTGCTACTAGCCACTTCTTGCTGTAACAGTGTGCCACCGACTCCTCAGGAGCCACAAGAGAACACCTTCAAAGCTAAGTTTACGGCCACGCCCAATTCCTTCTCAGGCTTTGGAGGCTATGGGAAGGTTCATGGAGTGCTACAAGAACTATCTCCCAGCGGCGAACTACTCCATGAGACCCCGCTGGAGGACTCAGAGTTTACACTGCACTTTGAGAAGTATTCTTCTGAGATAGAGCCTTGTATGTATCGACTTAATGAGTTTTTTGTCCGAGATGGTATAAATGCTAAGACCTTTAAGATTGAAGCTGAGGTCATCAGTGGCAAGGGTAAAGGCTGTAAGCAGACCATCTCCATAATGCGTGGCGGATGGAGATTCTCTTTCAAAGCCGAGCCAAGTCAATTTACCTCGAAGGGCGGGTCTGGTAAAGTGATAGGGACGATGTATATTACAGACTTTGATGGTAACGTCGTTAAGGAGAGCGATCTCGGTGATACCAACTTCGGACTCAATGTAAGTGGTAATCCGGAGGGAATCACGATTGACTACCTTGCAAAGACCTTCACGGTCGCAGCGGGTGGCCTGGCTACCTTCGAACTACAGGCTAACACAGGCTTTGGACAGCCATACCTCATCGAGATAAAGCGTGAAGGCTGATAGGCTACGAGAGCATCACGTCGATCTCTTGTGACGGCTCCACCAATGCAAAATCCCCTCGGTGGGGATAGTTCATTCTTCACCGAGGAACGGAAAAATTCTTCCGAAGTTTGATCTCATTCTTCCGAAGTTTCATTTCATTCTTCCGAACTTTTATTTCGCCCCTCCGTGGAGAATTTTTGTCCCCCAGCGAGCTATTCGGATTTTTCTGCCTAGGGAGTGGAGCGTAGGGGTTAGAGATTAGAGAAGAGGTAGCAAGAGAAGAGCCTGCCACGAGATGTCGTGACAGGCTCTTGCGCTATTTGTATGAATCAGGCGCTAGCTGTCGTTTGATCAGCTAGCTGCGCTGTGTGATTAGCGGAGACCGCGGAAGCGTAGGAGTGGCTCGATGTCGACCTCCTTGTGGCCAGTGAACTGCTCGAAGAGTACCATCAGGTCCTCGCTATTACCACGAGAGAGGAGGATGTCAGCAAGGCGCTGTCCGTTCTCACGAGTCATGCCACCATGAGCCTCAATCCAAGCGTAGACCTCGTTGTCTACAGCCTCGCTCCAGAGGTAGGAGTAGTAACCTGCAGAGTAGTCGTTGCTCCAGATGTGACGGAAGTATGGAGAGCGGTAGCGGGGTGGTATCTGTGCATTGAGCATACCGTACTTCGTGAGAGCCTCCTGCTCAAAGGCCTGAACGTCATCAACCTTGTCACCTACAGCGAGTGCGTGCCAGCACTGGTCGATGAGTGAGGCAGCGAGGTTTTCGCCAACAGAGTAGGCCTGGTTGAAGTTGCCCGCAGCAATCATCTTGTCACGTAGCTCGGCAGGCATCTGCTCGCCTGTCTTGTAGTGCTTTGCATAGTTGGCAAAGACAGTTGGCTCGGATGCCCAGTGCTCGTTGAACTGTGAGGGGAACTCAACAAAGTCTCTTGATACGTTGGTCCCAGAGATCGAAGGATAGGTCTGCGTAGAGAGCATACCGTGTAGCGCGTGACCGAACTCGTGGAAGAGCGTCGTCACCTCGTCCCAGGTCATCAGACAGGGCTGACCAGCAGCGGGCTTCTTATTGTTGCAGACGTTATAGATGACAGGCTTATTGCCTAGGAGTGTAGACTGCTCGACGAAGTTGCTCATCCAGGCACCACCGCTCTTGGAGGGACGTGCATAGGGATCGAAGTAGAAGAGTGCGATCACCTCGCCCTTGTCATTCTTGACATCATATACGGTCACGTCTGGGTTGTAGACGGATACATCTGTGCGCTGCTCGAAGGTGAGACCGTAGAGCTTATTGGCGGCATAGAAGACACCATTGTGCAAGACGCTATCTAGTACGAAGTACTCACTGAGCTGCGTCTCATCGATGTCGTACAGCTCCTTACGCATCTTCTCAGCGTAGTAAGCCCAGTCGTAAGCCTCAAGCTTGAAGTCGGGTCCCTCGCTCTTCTGTGCAAACTCCTCTAGCATCTTAGCATCCTCAGCAGCCTTGGGCTGGTAGAGCTTGGCAATACGCTCGAGGAAGTTGCGAGCTGTCTCACCATTCTTAGCGAGTGCGTCCTGTAGCGTCCAGTCAGCAAAGGTCTTGAAGCCGAGTAGCTGAGCCTTCTCAGCACGGAGCGTAGCAAGACGCTTGATGATGGACTGCGTGTCGTACTTGTCGCCGTTGTTGCAGCGATTGATGGAAGCCTCGAGGATAGCCTTGCGGCTGTCACGATTGTTGAGCTTAGCCATGACGGGCTGCTGGGTCGTGTTGACTAGGCGGATAGCCCACTGGCCCTCTTTGCCCTCCTCCTTGGCTAGGTCGGCAGCTTCTTGTAGCTCGCTGTCAGAGAGACCGTCGAGCTGAGCCTTGTCGGTGAAAAAGACAGGCACGTTCGTTGCGTCGGTCAGCATATTGCCAAACTTAGCGGTGAGTTCGGCCTCTTCGCCATTGAGCTTCTTGAGCTTCTCCTTGTCCTCGGCAGAGAGGTTGGCACCAGCCTTGACATAGTTGTCGTAGTACTGCTTGGTGAGGCGTACCTGATCGGGCTGTAGCCCCTCTAGACCAGTCTCATAGACGGTCTTGATGCGAGCGAAGAGCTTGTCGTTGAGCATAATCTCGTCGCTGTGGGCGGTGAGCTTAGGTACGTACTCAGCCTCGATGGCGCGTAGCTCATCGTTGGTGTCGGCACTGGTCAGTGCGAAGAAGACGGCAGAGGTGCGCTGGAGAACCTGTCCAGCACGCTCGAGTGCCTCGATGGTATTGGTAAAGGTGGGAGCCTCAGCATTGTCCACGATGGCTGCTATCTCCTCGTTGTGCTGACGCATACCCTCGTCAAAGGCGGGCGCAAAGTGCTCTGCCTTGATCTTGGTAAAGTCGGGTGCATTCATGTAAGTTTCACTTGGATGAACGAATGGGTTGTCAGCCAGGTCAGTCTGCTGCTGCTTCTGCTTGTTGCAAGCGAGTAGCATCGTGGCGATGGCTAAGAGCATAATTACTTGTTTACGCATAG
>CABQOJ010000063.1 GCA_902465775.1 uncultured Porphyromonas sp.
CGATGAATCAGAATGAGCCGAACACGGCGCTTGCCATCAAGAGCTACATCAACCGTGAGCAGTATGGCGCTATTCCTCATCTATACAGTGCTACCTACGTGGCGCGTCCTATAGCGATGGAGGAGGGAAGTCCTGTCTATGCGCCCAAGGTAAAGAGCAATCCCAACGAACCTGACGAGTATGTCAAGATCTATAGCCAGCCAGTGGTGAAGTATGCTCCGGGGAGCAAGATGCTCTTCCCCCGTATGTTCTCGCCACAGCCGGAGCATATAAGCGGGTACAATACTTGGGTAGATCGCAACCCTGATGATATGTCTAAGCCCTCGATGGCGGACAACTTGAAGTACCTCCTGCGCTATCAGGTTAACTATATGTACTGGCGCTACTTTGGCTGGAACTTCATCGGCCGTCAGAACGACTTGCAGGGCGATGGCGGCATGCTCAAGGGAGGCGTCCTGACGGGCTACTCGTTTATTGATCAGATCGCACTGGGTAAGACCAAAGATCTGCCAGATCAATTCCTTAGTAACAAGGGACGCAACGCTTACTACCTCTTGCCGCTTCTCCTCGGCTTCCTAGGCATTGCCTATCAGGTGATGAGGCGCAAGAAGGGAATGCAAGCTTTTTGGATCACGCTGGCGCTCTTCTTCATGACGGGCTTGGCGATTATCCTGTACATCAACCAGACGCCAGGGCAGCCTCGTGAGCGAGACTACGCCTATGCGGGCTCTTTCTACGCCTTTGCGATATGGATCGGCTTCGGTGTGGCAGGACTTTACGAACTGCTGAGCCGTGCTAAGCTCAAGCCTGTACTGAATGCCTCGATCGTCTCGGTACTCGGATTGATCGTGCCGATACAGATGGCTTCGGAAAACTGGGACGACCACGATCGCTCAGGACGTGTCCTAGCTAGCGACTTCGGATACAACTACTTGATCAGTTGTGATCCCAACGCGGTGCTACTCTGCTTCGGGGATAACGATACCTTCCCCTTGTGGTACTCCCAAGAGGTGGAAGGTGTGCGCACCGATGTCAAGGTGGGCAACCTGAGCTACCTGCAGTCGGAGTGGTACGGCAAGCATATGCTACGTCACAGCTACGAGGCGCAGCCGATACCTAATAAATATATGAGTCCAGCCTTCTTCGTCACGAACTCTTATGCGCTGATACGTCCGACGAGTGAGGTGCCGATGCCTTTCGACCAAGCGATGAAGGCCGCGACTAAGGTTGTTCCTCAGGGGCAGGCGCAGATGCCTACGGATAAGGTGCTACTATCTGTGGACACACTGGCTGTCGCTAAGTACTTCCCGCAGCTTCAGGGCTTGCCTATGCCCGAGAGTATGGTGCTTTCGCTGGAGGGCAAGACGGCTGTGACGAGAGATCAGCTCTTTGTCCTAGATATGCTGGGCGCAGCGAAGTGGCGGCGACCGATCATGTGGGTGACCTCGGCTCCTCAGAATGTCTTTGCTAATCAGAGACAGTATATGTCGCAGGTGGGTATGGCGCAACGCTTTAACCCGACGACCGTGGCGGGGACGCCTTACGAAGTCGATGTGGAGCGGATGTATGACTTGGTGATGAACAAGTATCGCTACTTCAACGCCAACGACCCGAACATCTACTTTGACGAGAATATCCGACGGAACATCTCTTACTACTATCGAGCACGTGTCTTCGCGACGCTAGCCCAGGCGCTCCTACGTCAAGGCGACACCGAGCGAGCTAAGGAAGTGCTGACGAAGTGTGCCGAGGTGATCTCGCCCAAGGCGGTTCCCTACGACATGACTGACGTAAGTCTAGCGGACGCTTACTATCGTGCCGATATGACGAAGCAGGGCGACGAGATCGTTCGCGCACTCTTCCGCGACACGGCACAGCTCCTCTACTGGGTCAGCCAGCAAAGCCCACGCCATCAGTTGGCACTCGTCAGCGATGCGACGGTACGCTACTCGCTCGTCACGCTTATGGACTTGGTTCGCATAGATATGCTCTGGGGTCGCAACCTCTTGGCAGAGTATGAGACGATGCTACAGCAAGCGTTGCCTACCTTTGGCGGATCCCTGGAGGCTGTCAAGGAGATGACCGCTCAGCAGCTCGCTCAGAGGCTTTCTGATCCAACAAATCAGTAATCATTTAGAAACTCCTTTATCTCACCCTTATGAAAAGACTTGTATTAGTACGCCACGGACAGAGTACGTGGAATAAGAGTAACCAATTCACAGGCTGGACAAACGTCGACCTCACCGAGCAAGGTGTCGAGGAGGCGCACGAGGCTGGCCGACAGCTACGCAAAGCGGGCTTTCGCTTTGGCAAGGCTTACACATCATATCTCAAGCGCGCCATCAAGACGCTGAACATTATCCTCGACGAGATGGATCTCGACTGGATCCCCGTGGAGAAGTCGTGGCGTCTCAACGAAAAGCACTACGGTATGCTCCAAGGGCTGGATAAGTCCGAGACAGCGGCCAAGTATGGCGAGGAGCAAGTGCACATCTGGCGACGCAGCTACGATGTACCGCCCGCACCGCTAGACCCGACCGATGAGCGGGCTCCTCAGCACGATCCACGCTATGCTGCGGTCAATCCTGACGAACTCCCACTCACGGAGTCGCTCAAGGAGACGGTCGAGCGCATCCTTCCTTACTGGGAGAGCAACATTCGTCCCGATTTGGAGAAGTATGGCGAGATCATTGTCACGGCTCACGGCAATAGCTTGAGAGGTATCGTCAAGCACCTCAAAGGTATCTCAGACGAAGAGATACCTTCGCTCAATCTCCCGACGGGTATCCCGTACGTCTTCGAGTTTGACGACAAGATGCAGTTGCAGCGTGACTACTTCCTCGGCGATCCCGAGCAGATAGCCAAGCTTCAGGCAGCCGTTGCCAATCAAGGCAAGAGCAAGTAACCACGAACCCGTTCATTTCACTAGACACTTCCAACTATTATGACATACGATCTTATCATCATCGGTGGAGGACCCGCGGGCTACACAGCTGCTGAGCGTGCTGCTCGCGGAGGACTGGAGACGCTACTCATCGAGGAGCGGGCGCTCGGAGGCGTCTGCCTCAACGAAGGGTGTATCCCTACGAAGACGCTTCTTTACTCGGCTAAAGTTTGGCAGACAGTTCAGAGCGCCGCTAAGTATGGCGTCACCTGTACGCCAGAGCAGATAGACCCAGCCAAGGTTATCTCTAGAAAAAATAAAGTCGTTCGTAAGCTCGTCGCTGGTATCCGTGCACGGATGAAGGACGCTGGCGTGACCGTGGTCACAGAGCATGCGACCGTCACGGCGCACAACAGCGATGATACCTATACCGTCACGGCAGCTGCTGAGACTTATACGGCTAAGCATCTACTCCTCTGTACAGGCTCAGAGACAGTCATCCCGCCTATCCCTGGAGTCGAGGAGGGACACTATATTACCCACCGAGAAGCTTTGGACAGTAAGGAGCTTCCCGCCTCGATTGTCATCATCGGTGGTGGCGTCATCGGCATGGAGTTCGCCGCTTACTACAACGAGATGGGCGTGACCGTCTCCGTGGTCGAGATGCTTCCCGAGATTATCAATGGGATGGACAGCGAGCTGGCAGCGCTCCTTCGTGAGGAGTACACGAAGCGTGGCATCAAGTTCTACCTCCAGCACAAGGTGACGCATCTCTATGCCGACGGCGTAGAAGTCGAGTACGAGGGAGAGACCTTTAAGGTGGAGGGCGAGCAAGTGATGCTCTCCGTGGGTCGTCGTCCAGTGACCAGCTCCTTCGAAGCTTTGCTCAGCCAAGGGCTCGAGCTCGAGCGTCGGGGCGTCAAGACCGACGAGTATCTCCGCACCTCGCTCCCCAATCTCTATGCTGCGGGCGATGTCAACGGACACTCGCTCCTAGCCCATACAGCTGTTCGTGAGGCTGAGGTTGCGGTCGATCATATCCTCGGCCGTGAGATCAATCCGATGAGCTACCGAGCTATCCCTGGGGTCGTCTACACGCATCCCGAGATAGCGGGCGTAGGCTTCACCGAAGATGCTCTAAAGAGTGGAGACAAAGTCTATACGAAGCTGATGCTCCCGATGAGCTACTCAGGACGCTTTGTTGCGGAAAACGAGATGGCTTCAGGCTTTTGCAAAGTACTTGTCAACCCCGAAGGCAAGATCCTCGGAGTGCACATGCTGGGCAATCCTTGTAGCGAACTGATCGTCACCGCTGGGCTAGCCATCGAGCGTGGGATGACAGCGCACGAGCTGAGCGAAATCATCTTCCCGCACCCCTCCGTGGCTGAGATCCTCAAGGAGACGCTGGAAACCTTTCCCCGTACGAACTAGTCTATTATGAAACCTCCTCATATCGTTATCCTAGGCTTAGGAGGCGTCGGCGGATACTTCGGCGGGCTCTGGACACGCTACGCCATGGTGCATCCCGACCAGCTACGCGTCTCCTACTTAATGCGTCCAGGAGCTCACTACGATCGTGTACGCAGTGAGGGCTTGCGCATCTCCTCGCCTCGTCTGGCCGAGACCGTCGTGCGTCCCAGTTGCGTCACTTGCGATCCGCAGGAGCTGGGGCCGATAGACTATCTAGTCGTCGTGACCAAGAGCTATGACCTAGCCGATAGTATTCGTCCACTGCAGCCCTTCCTGACCAAAGAGAGTGCCGTCCTGCCTCTGCTCAATGGACTAGATATCCATGAGCAGCTCCGCACGATGCTTCCCGCAGAGGTCGAGCGCTGGGCGGGCGTTGCGTATGTCACCGCACGGCGCACAGAGCCCGGTGTTGTGGAGAGCCACTCCGACAACGAGCGACTCTACATAGGCTCTCTGGCACGCCCCATCGGTAGTGAACGAACCGCCAGCGAAGAGCAACTCCTCAAGATCTCCCAAGCTGCCGGCATTGACCTCGTCATCCCGGACGATCCGATGGAAGAGGTGCGCAAGAAGTTCCTCATGCTCTCCAACTCAGCTGCTGCAACAGGCTACTACGACTGCGACGTCGAGGGCTTGCTCGGTGCGCATCGTGCCTTTGTCATCGGACTCACCGAAGAGCTCTGCCAGCTCTACCGTGCTAAGGGGTGGGGCATCAGCGATGCCGATCCAGTCGCCTCAGCGCTCCGTCGCATAGAGCGTATGCCACCAGGCACGACCACCTCGATGAATAGCGACTTACGTAATCATCATCAGAGCGAGGTCGAGAGTCTCGTCGGCTACGTGGTCCGTGAGAGCCATCGCTTAGGCCTCTCAGCGCCACACTATGCAGAGGCTTACGCTGGCATCCTGCAGCGCATCACTCAGCAGTAATCTACTTATCAGCGTCTCGGAGCTGTCGGTCCCTGTCCGATCACTCCGAGACGCTTCCTCTAATATCTAACCTCTGATCTCTAATCTCTAATCCCCCATGAAGCGTCTACTCGTCATCTTGCTTTGCCTCCTCACTTTGCCAGCCTTTATGGTTCAAGGGCAAAAGCTAGACTCGCTCGCGCAAGCCTTTCATGCGAAGCCCACTGTAGCCACCGCCACGCAGCTCGTGGAGCGAGCTACCGCGCGAGGACGCAGTGACCTAGCCGTCTCAGCTTATGAGTACCTTGCTCATCAGAATGGTAAGTACCTGCCCGCTCTCTGGGAGTGCTACCTCCGAGAGTTGCGACTAGATGCACTGTCCGCTTCACTAGAGAAGCAGAGCAAAGCGCGCAAGGCTCAGCACGCCACCGACCTCTACGCCGAGCGACTGCATACGCTGCGACGTCTTATGGGAAACGTCCTTTGGTTAGAAGTGGCCGACACCGTCACCGTCGCACGAGAGCAATTGGCCAGTTACCTCAATGGACAGGGCGTCAAAGTCTTCTCCTGTGATACTTTAGGTCTCGGCTTCCTCACCGAGCGAAGTGATCGCTACATCAGACCGCTCCGAGAGCGTCCCGATGCACCCGTGCGTCTCGTCTATGGCGATCTCCTAGCCAATCAGCCGATACCAACGACGCTTCAAGCAGATGCTAGCATCATCACCGCTATCCCAGACAGTCTCGAGGCCCCCTCTTATCCTACGCTAGCTCCCGACGGTATCACGCTCTACTTCTCAGCTATTAGCAAGCAGGGGCTTGGCGGGCGAGATCTCTATATGACTCGCCAGACCGCTTCGGGTGCTTACCTACAGCCCGTCCCGCTAGGTCTGCCGTACAATAGCTCGGGCAACGATCTGCTCCTTGCTTTCAACGCTGAGCGCCATCTCGGCTACCTCGTCTCCGACCGCTATGCCCCCCGTGGCATGGTCACCGTCTACCGCTTTGTTTACAATGAAGGCGAGGTAACCGAGGTACCGTCCAACGATCCCGCTCTCCTGCGCCAATACGCTATGCTACGACCTTATCCTATCACGCAGCGCTCGGACGTAGACTACGTTGCTTTGCTGGGTAAGCATACCTCTGCACAGCCTGCCCACAGCAGCGCCTCTCAGGGAGCCTTCGTCGTGGCGCCAGATCTGATCTACACCAGCCGTGAGCAGTTTCACTCCACCGAGGCTGCGACCCTCTACGATCAGTATCTGAGTCAGCAGAAGCAGCTCACCGAGCAGGAGCAGACACTGGCTCGTCTCCGCACTGCCTATCACCAGCATAGTGGTAGCGATGCTGACCTGACCGAGATGATCCTACAGCTCGAGCGTGAGCTACCCGCAGCCCGCAAAGCGTTGCGCACGCTCGCCCAGAAGATACGACAGCTCGAGCGCCCGCATCTCTAAGAGCGCCCTATATTTTGGAAAAGTAGTACCTTAGCGGGCGTTAAACCAATAAACGCCCTAATAACAATGAGAAAAGAACAACTAATCCGCATTTGCCTAGCTATGCTGCTAGCCAGTGCCACCCTCATGCTCAGCTCCTGTAAGAAGGATCCAAAAGACAAGGACCCCAAGGAGGCACTCGTCAATACCCGCTGGAAGA
>CABQOJ010000064.1 GCA_902465775.1 uncultured Porphyromonas sp.
GAGGACCTCATCCTCTAGATCTAGTTCGTAAAAGTCCATCAGCTTATCATCTTATATGAGTAACGGAAGGTATCACTGCCGCAAAAGCTTCTCTGCTACGGCTCATGATACGCCCCAAAGGAAAAAGCGAAACGCAAGTCACAGAGGTAGGAAAGGACTTGCTCCTCCTACCGTCTGCGCCTTGCGTCCGATTGTTTTAGAGTGAAAACTCTTCGTTGGTCTTAGCGTGACTACTTATTGACCTCAGCCATATGAGCGATGAGGCAGAGTACCTTGTTAGAGTAGCCCCACTCATTGTCATACCAAGCGACCACCTTGACGAAAGTATCCGTCAGAGCGATACCAGCCTTAGCGTCAAAGATAGAGGTGTGTGGATCGCTCACGAAGTCCTGGCTAACGACCTGCTCGTCGCAGTACTCCATGATCCCCTTGAGGTTGGTCTCCGAAGCCTTCTTCATAGCAGCGCAGATCTCGTCGTAGCTAGCGCCACGCTTGAGCTGTACAGTCAGGTCCACGACAGATACGTCCATCGTAGGCACGCGGAAGGACATACCCGTGAGCTTACCATTGAGCTCAGGGATCACCTTGCCGACAGCCTTAGCAGCGCCCGTCGAGGAGGGGATGATGTTGCCGATAGCGGAGCGACCGCCACGCCAGTCCTTGAGAGAGGGACCGTCCACCGTCTTCTGCGTAGCCGTAGCAGCGTGCACCGTAGTCATGAGACCCTGCTCTACGCCGAAGTTGTCGTTGAGCACCTTGACCAGCGGAGCGAGACAGTTCGTCGTGCAGGATGCGTTAGAGACAAACTGCGTACCGCGGACATACTTGTCAAGGTTGACACCCGTGACGAACATTGGTGTGTCATCCTTAGAGGGAGCTGACATGACGACATACTTAGCGCCAGCCTCGATGTGTCCCTGCGAAAGCTCCTTGGTGAGGAAGCGACCTGTACTCTCTACGACATACTCTACGCCAGCAGCGCCCCAGTTGATCAGTCGCGGCTCCTTCTCAGCCGTCACACGGATCTTGCGCCCATTGACTACGAGCATGCCATCCTGTACGTCGACCGTCCCGTCGAAGCGTCCATGTACAGAGTCATACTTGAGCATATATGCCATATACTCGACATCGATGAGGTCGTTGATTGCTACTACCTCGAGATCATCACGCTTCATCGAAGCGCGGAAGACTAGTCGGCCGATACGACCAAAACCATTGATACCTACTTTTGTCATGAGAGTTATATTGTATTTTTAATGTGTATGCAAGCGTTTGCACAAAAGCGGATAAGCTCCCCCAGGAGGGAGCACTCCTATTACTCGTACAAAGTTAAGCATTAAATGTTTGCGGTGCAACCTTTACCCCATCGCTGAGCTTGCGCCACCCCCCATACGGATAGGACGAAAGGTGCCGTCAGCGGGATCAAACCTGCGTACAGAGCGAGTAACTCGAGGAGTACCGAGAGCACCACCGACAGGAGCGCGTAGAGCAAGCGACGCTCGCCAGTTCCTGCCCAGTAGATGGCGCAGAGCACGGCGTTGTAGCCTAGCAAGCCTTCACGCCACACAGCCTCTGGGACAAAGGGAATCACCAGCATCGGAATGAGCGCTCCTAGCAAGGCGTAGAGCGCTTTGCGGCGTGACTCCCAAGCGATCGCTAGAAAGAAGAGGAGACCAGTCAAAACATTCGCCTGAAACATTACCTGTCCGACACTATCTCCGAGTGCCACCCCAAGCATTCTCCACAGCGGCTGCCCTTCCTCCAGCTGCGCCGCTGAGTCGATCAGACCCACCCCTTGCGGAGCTAGCAGGCTCACGAGCAGCAACGCCCACACAGCTATGATAAAGGGGGCTGTCAGCCCTGGCAACTGAGCATGCCGGCGGAAGGCTCGCGCCAACCATGTGGAGAGCGCTGCCCCGATCACTAGAAGGAGTAGCGACAGCCAACTGATCTCCCAGTAGACCCCGATGGCTATACCGACCAAGGCGCCGTTGAATCCGTAAAGTCCATCGGCTATCTCCGACTTCGTGTCTCGCCAGAGCGAGGCTACCGCCCTAGAGACCAGACAGCCCAAGAGGGCTAAGAGCGCAAGCTGCCAAGAGTTGCAGAAGAGCCCCGCTAGGATCAATGCTCCCGACAAAGCGCTTTGCAAAAGGAACACTTGACTGAAGCCCAGCAAGAGAGTTTTTATCTCCTGACAGAATGTCTGTATGTAGCTTCCTCTTTGAGGTGCGGTAGATCCTTGGGGCATAGCTAATATTTATTCGAAGCGAAGAGCCGTCGTCGGAGAGATGCGCTGGATGATACGTGCTGGGAGGAGTAAGAGGATGAGGCAGAGCAGGAGCGTCGCCACATTGACCACGATCCACGCCACAGGGCGGATGCGCATGGCGACGTGCGAGATGTAGTAGATGTTCGGATCGAGCGTGAGCCACTGCCACTGGTGCTGGCTCCAGATGATGATGCCCGCCAGTAGATTGCCCCAGAGCATACCCCAGGCGATGATGCGCAGAGCGATCGCCAGGCTCATCGTCGTGAGCGAGCGGTAGGTCATGCCGAGTGCCTTGAGCAAGCCGATGGTCTGCGTCAAGTCTAGGATAATGATCAGGAGCGCGTTGATCATCGTAAAGGCCGCTACGAGTGCCATCAGCACCAGTAATATCTGTACATTCGGTCGTAGCGAGTCGATCCACTGGTAGACCCCGCCATTGATCTGAGTGCCGGTGTAGATTCCTAAGGTCTCATGTGTGACGCCTGGCTCCGAGAGCGACTGAATGAGCTTGTCTGAGAGCGAGGTTTCCATATCTAGGAGCGAGCGATCCGTGTTCTTCGCAAGGATCTCAATGCGTGTGTACTGATTGGGTTGCCAGCCCCCCACGCGTCCTAGCAGGTCGTTGGTCACATAGGCGAGAGGCTGTGCCGTATTGGTCAGCTCCAGTATCGCTATCAATGTAAAGGAGCGCACCGACACCTTATCTCCTAGAAAGTAAAGGACCACCTTGTCCCCGATCGTTAGTCCTAGCTTTTGCGCTGATGACTTTGGCAGGACGATCGGATTAGCTCCCTCCGCCAGTGTCGTGTCGGACAAGTTCCCCGAGGCGCAGAGTGGCTCGAGGAATGTGAAGTCGTCTACTCCCGTGACGGCCACTCCCTGATAGGTGCTGTCGGTCTTGATCATGCCGACGGCGGTGCGGACGGGACGCACGGAGACTATCTCTGGCATCTCGCTCATACGCTGCGTCATCTGAGGTGTCAGGGTGATCACATTGTCTAGGTCTATCGGCTGCTTGCCATACTCGCAGAGGATCACGTCGCCTGTCACGAGACGCACCGTGTCGCGGACACTGTACTGAAAGCCGTCCATGATCGCAATGCCTAGGAGCATGACCGCGAGGCTCAGAGCAATGGCTGGGATCGCAAAGCGCACCAAGGCGTAGACCTTGCTGTGACGACGGTTCTCTCGGCTGTACAGCTGGCGGGCCAGCCAGATGGGTAGTCTTAGTCTCATGCTTCCTCCTCGATAGCGGCTAGTTCAAACCAACGCTCAGACGCTTGCTCCATCTCTTGCTGCGCCTCAGCAATCTCCTCTCCCGCCTTGATCAACTCTTCATTGGAAAGGCTCCCCGAAGACATCCGCTTCTCTAGCTCCGCAATGCGTCCCTCGAGCTGCGGGATCTGCTGCTCCAGTTGCTGAAACTCTTGCTCCTCACGATAGCTACGTCGCTTCTTGCGGTTACCTTGACGAGTCGCCTGACTGGCTGCGGGCGTCGCATCTTTGGTCTCCCGTGTCGTAGCCTGCTCAGTCGCTTGCTGCGCCTCGGCTTCCTGCTGCAGACGATATTGGGTGAAGTTGCCGGGGAAGTCTCGAATGTGTCCTCCCTTCTCGAAAACGAAGAGGTGCTCCACGAGCTTGTCCAGGAAGTAGCGGTCGTGCGTCACAATAATAAGGACTCCCTCGAAAGAACTCAGGTAGCTCTCCAGCACGCCCAGCGTCGTAATGTCCAGATCATTCGTCGGCTCATCGAGTATGAGCAGATTCGGGCTAGCCATCAGCACGGTGCAGAGATAGAGTCGTCTGAGCTCACCGCCACTGAGTAGCGACACAGGCGTGTAGATGCGATCACTGGTGAAGAGAAACCTCTGCAGTAGTTGCGTAGCCGAGACCGACTGCCCCGTCACGGGATCCGTAATGTGACTGGCTATGTCGGAGATTATATCGATCACTCGCTTGTCGGGGGCGTAGCTCGGCAACTTCTGCCCGAAGTAGCCAAACTGTACCGTCTCGCCGATAAGTACCGACCCGCTGTCTGGCTCTAGCTCGCCAATGATCATCTTCAGCAGGGTCGTCTTGCCACAACCGTTGGGGCCGACGATGCCGACACGATCTCTGCGTGAGAAGATATAGTCAAAGTCTCGGACCAGAGGCTTCGACTCCTCAAAGCTCTTGGAGACGCCCTCCAGCTCGATCACCTGCTTGCCTAGGCGAACGGACGAGTGGAGCGGCTCGATGGTCGTCTGCTCACGCAGTATCTGTCGCGCCTTGGACAGCTCAGACGAGAGCTCTGCAAAGTGCTCCTTGCGGGCTCGCTGCTTGCCACCTCGCGCTTGCGGCGTAGCACGCATCCAGACCAACTCCTGTCGATAGATATTGGTCAGTCTGTCACTCGTTTGCGCCATTTGCTCTAGACGCTCCTGACGCTTGACGAGGAAGGTCTCATAGTTGCCCTCATAGCTGTAGAGTTGCTGCTGATCCATCTCCACGATACGGGTACAGATATGATCGAGGAAGTAGCGGTCGTGAGTCACCAGTAGGAGTGTGAGCCGTGAGCGCGAGAGGTAACCCTCGAGCCACTCGATCACCTCTAGGTCCAGGTGGTTCGTCGGCTCATCGAGGATCAGGAGATCTGGCTGCTGGAGCAAGACCCCAGCTAGTGCTACCCGCTTGACCTCCCCACCTGAGAGGAGCTCCATAGGACGCTCCACATCGGTGATACGGAGCGCATGCAGTATCGCTGTCGCCTCCTGCTCATATTGCCAAGCCGAGAGTCGATCCATATCGGGTAAAAGTCGCTCCTGCGCCTCCGCATCGCCACGCTCCACAGCACTCTGCCAAGCACCTACGAGGTGTGCCGTAGGGTCATGTGGCGAAAAGACCGCATCGATCACCCGCACACCCTCTGCAAAGTGGTGCTGCTGAGACAGATAACCGATGCGCAGTCCATTGCGCCGAGTGATCGTCCCGCTGTCTGGCTCGAGCTCGCCCATGATGATGCGCAGTAGCGAGGACTTGCCCGTTCCGTTGACCCCGACGAGTCCCACCTTGTCGCCTTCTAGGAGCGAGAGCGAGATGTCCGTAAAGAGGACCCTATTGCCGAAGCTTAGAGAGACATTATTCAGCTGTAGCATGTTGCACCTTCGATTTATAGGATTGCGCCCGACTGAAGACCTCCGCTACGTAGCGGACCGTGTGACCACCGTTGGCACGGCCATGCTGGACGAGTGGATCATTGTAATATTTCGGTTCGCTCAGACGAGCCATATAGATCTCCACAGAGCCATCCCAGCGATCAGGATCTAAGCCCGCGTTCTCAGCCAGCCGACGCGCATCGAGGACATGCGCACTGCCCGAGTTGTAAGAGGCGAGGGTAAACTTCATGCGCTGCTCCGAGTCGGTAATATGAGCGAAGGAGCGACCGAAGTCTCGTAGCGCCATACAGGCCACATGGATAGAGCTCTCGGCATGCTTGAGCTTAGAACGACTGTAGCCATAGCGACGCCCCGTAGCCGGCATGATACCCATCAGTCCCGTAGCACCGCCCATGCCGACGACCTCCGCACGAAACTTCGACTCTTGATAAGCTATCGATGCTAAGACAAACCAGTCCCAGCCATACTTATTGCCATACTGCTGAAAGAGATGATCCCAATCGGAGATCACGCCCTGACGCCTTGTGGACTGTTCTGGCGACTGCTCTGCCGATGCTTGAGGCTGGTCAGCAGGCTTGGTCTGCTCCACTTTCACCACTTCGACCACTTCCACTTCATCGTCCTCCTCGTCGTCCTCCTCTTCTTCATAGAGTCCGAAGTATCTCTTCAGTTCTAGCTTATTGAAGGGCCATATTGAGTCATAGTCCAGTAGATACTCCAGTGCATAGAGCGTGCCGTACTGCTCTAGCTCTTCATACTCCTCACTCGCACCCACCTCAGCGATAGGCACATCACGCCACTCCGTCTGCGGGATGACGTGTGTGTGAGTAGGCTGAGCCTGTGGCGCTCGATAGACTACGACAAAGTAGTAGACGATGCCCACGAGGACTGCGCCCCACAGCGCCCACGTAATGTAGCGTAGTAGCCTCTTCCAGCGAGTCGGATCACGACGTATCTCATCCATTCGAGAGCTATTCATGTCGCTAAGGTACGAAATTAGAGGTTAGAAGTTAGAAATTAGAGGTTGGAGATTAGAAGTTAGAGGTTAGAAGTTCGATCATTCAGATGGCTCCGATAGCTCTGATCACTCCGATAGCTCTGATCACTCTAGCCAACCGCCAATACGCTTCCTCCTGAGGAAATCGAAAATCCCCACGGAGAAAACGAAAATCCTCCACGGAGGGGCAAAATGAAACTTCGGAAGAATGAAATGAAACTTCGGAGGAATGGAATCATAAGTCCGACGAAATCTTCCGCCCCTCACTGGAAAACAAAAAATCCCCACAGAGAAATCTGGAATTTCCTCTGTAGGGATCAGGATGTATAGACACAATACCTTCCGCTGAATAACTTTTATCGGACAGCAATAATTGAAAAGGGTAGTTTGTGACAGCTTTCACTAGCTGTTCCTTCTTTCGATTACAAACTCTTTTCTCTTTATCTTGCAAAACGTTGGGACTCTATTAATTTTA
>CABQOJ010000065.1 GCA_902465775.1 uncultured Porphyromonas sp.
ATGGGTCACATTGTGACGGCTCGTCTGATAGACCACAAGAGCGGTCTGGAGCACGACCTGACGGGTGGTAAGAGTTGCCAGATCAAGCTCTTCCCCGATGATGCCGAGGGTCGTCTCGAGCTACGCGTGGACGGTGACTTTACGTCGGTCGCTCCGATGGCTGAGCCTACAGATGAGCTACAGGCGCAGTACAGCGAGGGTATGCTGACCGTCCGCACGACAGCGGATATGTCGTCCCTACGTCTCGTACAGGGTGACGGTATCACGGTCTACACGCAGTCGCTACCTGGGCTGACGGAGTACAGCGAGCGTATCCTCCTCTCGTCAGGCAGCTACGTCGTTGAGGCTGTCGGCACGGACGGTGTCGCACGCCGTGCGATGCTCGTCGTGAGATAGAGGTTTTAGAAGTTAGAGATTAGAAGTTAGTAGCTAGAGGCACTGGTACTCGTGGTAGTACTGGTGCCTCTAGTTGTATCTAGTGGGGATCGGAGCAATCAGAGCAATCGGAGCAATCGGAGCAATCGAGACGAGTAACGGCTGTAGGGACGCTCGGGACGTGTAACCTTTGTAGGGACGCACGATCTGTGCGTCCGTTGTGTCAAAGGTTACAGCGAACGTTGGTTTTAACGGGGACGGACGCACGACCGTGCGTCCCTACAGCCGTTACCCGTCTCCCGAGGAAATCGGGAATCTCCACGGAGAAAACGAAATTTCCTCACGGAGGGGAGAAATAAAAGTTCGGAAGAATGAAATGAAACTTCGGAAGAATCAAATCATAAGTCGGAAGAATTTTTTTGTCCCTCGGTGGGGATGATCGGAGTGATCGGAGGTGTCGGAGTGATCGGAGGTATCGGAGTGATCGGAGGTATCGGAGTGATCGGAGGTGTCGGAGTGATCGGAGTGATCGGAGAAGTCGGAGTGATCGGAGCTATCGGACACGTGACGGGTCCGGGACGTGTCGTGGCACGCCACTATTTAGTACCTTTGCCTGCGGTTGATGTATCATCATAAGCTTGGTCGCGTTATTATAGCACATGTCTAGCTCTGTCATAGCTCCTCGCTCGCTCGTGCGACTGCTCCTACTGCTTGTCATAGGGGTGGCGGTCGTGTCGTGTGCGACACAGGTACGACGCACGGAGCCGCCTGCCGCTACGCCGTCACAGACGGAGTCACCAGATACGATCGTGGCGGATCTGTCGGCAGATACGACTCGCTTGCTGGACACGCTGGCGACACCTCAGGACTCGCTGGCAGCTGTCAGCGACAGCCTCGCCACAAAGGCAGATACGACGTTGGCGTCCACAGCGACCGATACATTGGCAAAGGATGCCGAGGTGCCTATCGCTGAGCCTGACTCGGTGGAGCTCTTCAAGCTGGAGGCGCCTGTGACCTTCTCGGCTGAGGACTCGATCGTCATGACGGGGAGCAATGTGATGTACTTCTTCGGCCCGAGCGAGGTTAAGTACCAACGGATGAGCATCGAGGCGAACTATCTCAAGATCGTCTCTGACAGTTCGGAGGTCTATGCGCAGTATGTGCTAGATAGTCTAGGGCAGCCGACGGCTAAGCCAAAGTTTGCCGATGGGGATCAGAAGTTCGAGAGTACGACAATGAAGTACAACTTCAAGACGGGTCAAGGCTTCATCACGGACGTGACGACTCAGCAGGGCGAGGGCTATCTGACGGCTACGCAGACGAAGCGTCTCAAGGACAATACGATGTTTCTCAAGGATGGTCGCTATACGACTTGTGACCTGCATGATCATCCGCACTTTTACATTAACCTGACGCGTGCTAAGGCTAAGCCTGAGGACAAGATCGTCACGGGGCCTGTCTATCTGGTGATGGCTGACGTGCCGCTCTACTTCATCGGCTTGCCGTTTGCCTTCTTCCCCTTCAATGAGAAGCAGACTTCGGGCATCATCATGCCGAGCTACGGTATAGACCAGACGCGAGGGCTTTACCTGACGCATGGTGGCCTTTATCTTAACCTGAACGACTACTGGGACTTGACACTCACGGGCGATGTCTATACGAATGGCTCCTGGGCGCTCAATGCGGCGTCCAACTATCGGAAGCGCTATAAGTACAATGGTAGCGTGCAGGCGGGTTACATATCGACGGTGCAGGGTGACAAAGACATCCCCTCGACTTACAGCCGTTCGCAAGATATATCTCTCCGATGGACCCACTCGCAAGACCCCAAGGCGGATCCGCTACGTAACTTCTCGGCATCGGTCAACTTCTCGACGAGTAGCTACAATCACAACGCTACGCAGGCGGTCTACAACCACCAGCGCCGAGCCGAAAATACTAAGGGCTCTAGCATCAGTTACCGTCGTAGCTTTGCGGGTATACCGCTCTCGCTGACGGGAGCTTTTAACATAGATCAGCGCTCGCGTGACTCGACGATCAGTGTGACCCTGCCGAACCTCTCGCTCTCGCTCTCGACGATCTACCCCTTCAAGCGAAAGAATCGTGTGGGCAAGGAGCGCTGGTATGAGAAGATCTCACTGAGCTACAACGGCTCGCTACGTAACAGTATCACGACCAAGGAAAATCTGCTCCTCAAGAGCAATTTAGTCAAGGATTGGCGCAATGGTATGCAGCACTCGATACCTATCTCGGCTTCCTTTGACCTCTTTAACTATATCAAAATCTCTCCTTCGATCAACTATACGGCCTACTGGTACACCTCTCGCGTGGAGAAGCGGTGGGATGAGGCGCAGCAGCGGATCGTCGATGCGGACACGACTTATGGCTTCTATCATCTGAACAACTTTAGTGCGGCGCTCTCGATGAGTACGACGCTCTACGGCTTTTACAAGCCTTGGCGCAAGCTCTTTGGAGATCGTGTGCAGATGATCCGCCACCGCGTGTCGCCCTCGATCTCGCTCTCGTATGCGCCAGACTTTGGCGATCCCTTCTGGGGCTATTACCGTGAGGTGGACTATGTCGATACGCTGGGACAGGCTCACAACTTTGTCTACACCCCTTACGAGCGCGGTATATTCGGCTATCCCGGACGGGGCAAGATGGGGGCGATCAACTTCTCCTTTGACAATAATGTGGAGATGAAGCTACGCATGCCGAGTGACTCGACCGATGTGGAGGAGCAGTTTAAGAAGATCTCGCTCATTGATCAGTTTGGGCTCAGCTTCTCGTACAATATGGCTGCCGACTCTTTCCGCTGGAGTAACATCAATACGAACATAGCGCTGAGGCTTACGAAGACTTTCGTGTTGCGCCTCTCCGCCTCGTTCGATCCGTACGAATGGGACTACTACACGGACCCGCAGGGCAACGTGAGACCCTTCCGTGTGGACAAGCTGAGGATACTCAATGGTCACGGCATTGGCGCCTTCCTCGGTACGGGGACGAGCTTTAACTATACCTTTACCCCGCAGACCTTCGAGAAGATCGGTAAGTGGGTCGGTGGGCTCTTCAACAAGAAGAAGGACGCTACGGACGACTCAGGGACGGGCTCGTCAGATGACTCGCAGGGGAAAGGTGGACGAGCTGTCGATAAGATAGACTTCGATGGACCCGACAGTGGAGGTCGCAGTAGCTACAACCAGGATGACAGCTGGGACAGTGACGGCTACTTGAAGTTTAGCGTGCCGTGGAGCTTCTCCTTCAACTATAGTGTCAACATCGCACAGGATAGGCAGAAGTTCAACACAGAGCGACGAGAGTTTGAGTATATGTTTACTCAAAACCTCTCTTTCCGAGGACAGCTACAGCCTACGCCGAACTGGAACTTCTCCTTTGATGCGAACTATAACTTCGACTTGAAGAAGCTGACGGGTATGACCATCAACATAACCCGCGACTTGCACTGCTGGTCTCTCACGGCTAGTGTCATCCCGCTCGGTGCTTACAAGTCGTACAACCTCGTGATCGGGGTAAACGCCTCCCTCCTTCGTGACCTTAAGTGGGAGCAGCACAGCCTGCCGACCTACGGTGGCAGTGGCTGGTACTAACTACCTACACAACGCAACGATTAGACGATAACGCTATGCACTCATTTGACACATCCCGCCGACTACAGATCCCGCCTGTGACGCTCAACCTGCTCATCATCAATGTGCTCTGCTATCTAGCTCAGCAGGTCCTGCCCCGTGTGGGCATTGACCTGACGGGACTCCTCGGGCTGCACTACGTGACGGCTCAGGACTTTCACATCTGGCAGCCGGTGACCTATATGTTTCTCCATGGAAGCTTCACGCATCTCTTCTTCAACATGTTTGCGCTCTTTATGTTTGGCGTGGTGATTGAGCGGACGTGGGGTGCTAAGCGTTACCTACTCTTTTACCTAGTCTGTGGACTGACAGCTGCGCTCTCGCAGGAGCTCGTCTGGGGCTTGACGACTGTCCGAGAGGTGGCGGGATACGAGGTGGTCGCCTTCCCCGATGGCTCGCGCATGGCTACAGCGCTCTTCGTCAATCAACTTCTGACGATCGGCGCTTCGGGGGCTGTCTTTGGACTCCTGCTCGCCTTCGGCTGGCTCTACCCGAATGCGGCGATCTACCTCTTCTTCATCCCCATACCGATCAAGGCTAAGTACTTTGTGATCGGCTACGGAGTGATCGAACTCTTCCTCGGGGTGGCCAATGTAGAGAGTAGTGTGGCGCACTTCGCCCATCTGGGCGGTATGCTAGGCGGTCTGCTCCTCATACTGCTATGGCGTAAGCAAGGTAAACTGTACAATGCGTTTGGCGAAGCGTATAGATCCTGATCGGCGACTGCTCTGGGGCATCACGCTCCTGCTGGTAGCTCTCTGGCTGGTGGACTTCATCGTTCGTCAGCTACCCTCGCCACTGCCCACTCGATGGACGCGTGGTGTGGTGGATCAGCTCTATCTCTCCTGCTCGCTGGAAGCCCTGTGGCGTAGACCCTGGACGATCATCACCTACACGCTCCTGCACAATAGTGGCTTGCACCTCTTGCTCAACCTGCTCCTGCTGTGGCTCTTTGGCGAAATGCTGCTTCGCCACAGCGGATGGCGACAGTTCGTCTGGAGCTATCTCGGGGGAGCGGTCGTAGGTGGGATAGCCTTCGTGCTCTGCACCTCGCTGCTACGTGCTGGCGGAGTGGTCCTGCTGGGACTACCCCTCGTGGGTGCCTCCGCCTCGGTCATCGCCCTCGTAGGCTATATGGTGGGGGCGGCTCCTCGTGCAGAGATGCCTTTACCTTTGATCGGATCGCTCCGTGTATGGCAGGTGGGACTATTCGTCTTTCTCCTCCTACTGCTCGCCTATGGTGGGTACAATGTGGGCGGACTGATCGCTCACCTAGCTGGGGTGTTGTGGGGCTGTGGCTTGGGGCTGTACCGCCGTCGGCGACAGCGCTCGGCACGACAGCAGGCGACGCTACAAAATGCCCAGACGGCACGCTACCAGCAGCTCCTAGATAAGGTGCAGCAGTCGGGCTACCAGAGCCTATCCGATGAGGAGCGCGAGCAGCTCATCGAGCACAATAATCAGTGGCTCGACAAGTCGGGTCACAACTAGTCATGCACTCTATGGATAGCACAACACCCCCTCCCGTAGCGCCTCCTACTCCTCGTAAGGAGAGTCCGCAAAGCCCAAAGAAGCCACGTACCCTCTGGGGGATGATCCGTGGCTTCTGGCACACCTTCGTCTCCTTTGGGAATCTGCTCCTCTTGCTGCTCTTCGTAGGCGCCTTGCTGAGTCGCTACATTTCGCCGACGACCATTATCCTCTCGGCTTATCTGGGGTTGCTCTTTCCTCTGCTCTTCGCACTGGTCGTGCTGCAGGCGATCTATTGGTTTATCATCCGCGCCTGGAGTCGCGCTGCGATCAATACGGTCATGCTCCTCGTATCCCTGCCGACGCTCCTCCTATACGCTCCGCTACGAGCGCGCCAGACGCCTCCGATAGATCGTGAAAACTGGATCAAGGTGGTGAGCCTCAATGCGAATGCCTTTCAGTTTACCAAGCTAGGGGCACACGATCAGCACGCCACCACGGACTACCTGGCCAAGAGCGGTGCCGATATCATCTGTCTGCAGGAAGCGTGGCTCAGCTCCAACAAGTCAAAGTATATGTCGGAGCGCAGTCTGCGCCACACCCTAAGAGACTATCCCTACTACAGCTCGGCCTATGCGGTCAAGGATCACGGCAGTCGTCTCATCGTACTCTCTAAGTACCCCATCCTGTCGACGCGCCCCATAGATCTGCACTCAAAGTTCAATGGGGGAGCGGTCTTTACGATCCTCGTCGGGGATAAGAAATTAGTCTTGTATAACCTGCACCTTGAGTCTTTTGGCTTTACAAAAGAGGAGCAGGCGCACTACTTTCAGCTAGCGCAGGAGGTCAATCCGAAGGGGTTCACGAGAGCCATCGGGGGGCGCTTTTCGCCAGCCTTCAAGCGTCGTGCTAAGCAGGTCGAGCAGATCTATCAGGACATCAACTATCAGGAGTCGCCCTACCTGCTGGTCTGCGGAGACTTCAACGATACGCCTATCTCCTACACGCATCATCGCCTCTCGGCAGGCCTGCACGATGCGATTGCGACGACCGGACGAGGGACTAACTACAGCTACTACTTCAAGTCGCTCATCGGTGTGCGGATTGACCACATGCTCTACAGCGACCAGATCGTAGCGCGAGCTGCCCACGTGGATCGCTCTGCGAACATCTCGGACCACAAGCCGATCATCTGCTACTTCAAGCTAAAGTGACGGAGCGGTTTGCTAGACTTCGCAAATCAAGGCTCCGATGAGACGAGCAACCCGTTGTAAAGGTGCACGCCTCCTGAGGAAATTGGAGATATCCAGTGAGAATACGAAAATTCCCCACGGATGGCCGAAATAAAAGTTCGGAAGAATGAAATGAAACTTCGGAAGAAGCAAATCAAA